>JAFPNP010000272.1 GCA_017411125.1 Kiritimatiellia bacterium | reverse complement strand
GCGCGTGCCTTTCGGCATTCGGGGCGCCGAAGCCCAAAGTACTTATGGTCATGGTGGACGGTCTCCGGGCCGACGTCGTGGAGAACATGCGGATGCCTGCGCTGCAGGCGCTGTGCGCGGGAACATGGCAAACGCAATACAAAGGATTCAGCTCGCTCACGGGCGGCACCGTCCTCGACGCACGCCCGTCCAGCGCCGCAAACCACGCGGCGATAGCGACCGGGGTCTCGGCGGCGAAGACGAAGATCACCAAGAACGGGGAAACGTCACGCGGCGACTTCAAGAAATGGCCGAGCTGGATGGCGCGCGTCGCGGAAGCCCGCCCAGATGTCAAGTCGCTGTTCGCATACTCCTGGTCCGGCGACGAGAAACTTGATCCGCATCCAAAACTACAGCGTCTGCCGATCGTATCGGTCATAAAGCGCAACTGGCCCGTCTCCGGCGGGTACGCCGAAAACGCACGGACGATGCCTGAACTGCTCTCCCGCCCAGACGCGCCCGACGCCACGCTCTACTTCATCGACATCGGCGACTGGGGCGGACACCGCAGCGGGTTCTATCCATACGGAGGCGAATACCTGCTCGACATGCAGCTCGCAGACCGCATCGTCGGCGAAACCCTCGACGCAATCACCGCGCGCCCGTCCTTCAAGGACGAAGACTGGCTCGTGATGGTGACGAGCGACCATGGCGGATACGGAAAGCGCCACGGTATCTGGGGCGGGCACGCCACAACTATTCCTGTGATAATCGCAGGACGGAACGTGCCGCAGGGACGCATAGCGGGCGTGCCGCGCAACTACGATCTCGCCTCGCTCGCACTGGAGCATTTCGGCCTGGACACTTCCGCCATGGGCCTTGACGGGAAAGTCCCGCGCACGGCGGCGACGGACAAAGAACGTCCGCTGCGCGAAAGCCTCGTCGCCTATTTCACGTTCGACGCGGCAGATCCCGCCGCCGGCGCGATCGGGAATGTCGCCGCCAGACTCGCCGGCAAAACCGCCTCCGGCGCGCGCGGCGGCCGTTTCGGCGGTTTCCTTTCCGTCGCGCCTGACGCCAAAGGAGCATGCGGCGCCGAACTCGTAGGCACGGAAAGCGTGGAGTTCGAAAACGGAACGGACTTCGCATTCACCATGTGGGCGCGGATGGACGCACCGCAGGCGCTGCAGGCGCCGATCGTATCCAACAAAGACTGGAATAGCGGACGCAATCCCGGAATCGTCCTTGTAGGCGCACGCTGCACGGATTCCCTGAACGTGCCGGGCGTGTGTTTCAACTGCGCGACGTCCGGCGGATCCGGACGCATCGACATGGGCACGTTCGACATCTCCTACGGTCTCTGGTGTTTCTACGCAGTCACGTGCAGCGCGGACGGAGTGCTGACCGTCTACCAGGGCGGAAGCGACGGCCGCCTCTACTGGATAGCGGAAGATGCGCGCGGAATCGCGCCCAAGACCAGCCTTCCGTTCCGGATCGGACAAGACGGCACCGGCAAATGCAGGGTTTCGTTCGAAGGCGGAGTAGACGACTTCGCGCTCTGGCGGCGTTCATTGACGCGCAGCGAGGTGCGCCGCATCTACGAAGCCGGCAAGACGCTCGCCACCCTGCTGTAATCCCAAACGCGCCGCCATTCCCGGTTAGGGAAGCAGTACGATCATTACGGCCAGCAGGATCAGTCCAAATATTATTGCGATGGTAAGGCCCAGATTGAGCATCGCCTTGCGTTTGCGGACATCCGCGATGTTCATCGTAGCGGTCTCCTGCTTCCCGGCATTGACGCCGTCCTTCCTCTCCGTAAGACGCGTCACGATGTCCGCCACCGACATTCCGTCCATCGTCGCGGAACCGTCGGCGGCGAACTCAGTCTCGGGGGACGTCGGCAGCGTGAACCCGATACGGGCGAACGCCTCCAGGACGGCCTTCGGCGACGCAAGGCGGTTCTCCAGCTTCTTCTCGCACATCAGCGCCAGCACGGCGGCGGTCTTCGGCGAAACGGAACTGTTGAAAGTACGGACGTCGGGCAGCGGCTTCTTACAGAGCAGCTGGTCGAGTATGAGGGTAGTGGACTTGCTGTCGTAGGGGCTGCGTCCGGCGAGCAGCTCGAAAAGTATTATGCCGAGGCTGTAGACGTCCGCCCGCGTATCGACGGCGCTCGAATCCACCGCCTGCTCTGGCGAAATGTAGGCGGGAGTGCCGAAAACCGCCTTCGTCGTCGTCTTGAGCGAATCGAATCCGCCGGAAATCTTGGCGATACCGAGATCGAGCAGCTTGACCACGCCGTCATCGGTGATCATTATGTTCTCGGGCTTCAAGTCGCGGTGGACCATGCCGAAACGCTGGGCGCGGTCGAGAACGTCCGCAATGCAGAGAATGACGAGCACGGCGTCCTTCTCCGGCTGGGCGCCCTCGAACGCGATGACGTCGCGCAGAGTGTTGCCCTTGACGTAGTCCATCACGAAGTAGTAGATTCCTTTGCCGAAATCGTACCCCGCATCGTGGACGGCCACGAGATTTGGATGACGCATCCTCGCCGCAAGCTTCGCCTCGCGCAAGAACCGTTTCTCGTATTCCGACTTTTCCTCCGCTACGACAGGATCCAGCACCTTGAGCGCGAAAAGCGTGTCCAGCACGCGATGGCGCACAAGCCATACCGTTCCAAGCCCGCCCTTGCCGATCGGCTTCTCGACGATGTAGCCGTGGAAATCCTCTCCCGGCGAAAAAATCTCGCCGCAGGTCCCGCTGGACTTGGTTGTCTCTTTTTCTGCTGCTTGCATGACGCACATTATATCATAATCCGGCGCGACTTTGGCGGACGAAACGGGCGCACTGCGCAATTTGCCATATTTTGTGCTTGCGTTTTCGCGGCGGATAACGTATTATATTCGCCGCTTTCCGTTTTAAGGAGGGATGGCCGAGTGGCTGAAGGCAGCGGTTTGCTAAATCGCCATACGGACTAATCTCCGTATCGGGGGTTCGAATCCCCCTCCCTCCGCCAATCCCGCGCAAATCACTCCGGCTGGATGATTGCCTGTATTTCGCGCCTCGCGACGATTTTGCCCGAATCCATGCGGCACAATGTAATTTCCATCGCCCACTTGGAGTACGCCTTGTCGCAAAGTTCCTTCGGCCATGCCAGCCGGACTTCCGTGTCGCTTTGCGCGATAATTCGGGGGGTCAAGCCGATAATATCATTGGGATCGTCCTTGTCCCTGACGTGTATGAAAACGGCCAAGGAGTCTCCCAAGGGGAAATCCGCGCCTTTCACGAGTATATCGTGCTTCCAGACTACGTGCCGGTTCTGGCACTTTTCCACGTCCGCAGCCCTTGCGGAGTATATGCGGAACTGCCGTTTATGCTTCGGATTTGTCGCCAAAACATCCTTGAAAGCCGATTGCAATGCGCCTATGGGCGTAACAACAGTCGTAAGACTGTGGCGGCTGGGGTCGAATTCGTCATGCGCGTCCTCGAAGCGCCCGTGCACTTTGATCGATATGGAAAGATAGTCGTCAATGCGCCTTACCCGCCCATCCTCCTTCATTCCGGCGATAATCGAGTCGAAAAAGCCACGAATATTCGCCTTCATCATCTCCGACTTCGCGCCTGTGACATAGTTTTTCGCAATGGCATATTCAATCATTTCATCAAGATCGACCGCGTTCCCGCGCCCCGTTGCGACAGTTGCGAGGTAACAACCCTTTTCCTTCACAGAACCGGAACAAGGGTGAAGCTGCAGTGTTATCTTATCCATTTCAATCTCCTCCTATGGGTTTATGACAAATCCGTGGGCACGGTTTGGCAAATCCGTGGGCACGGTCTAACAAATCCGTGGGCACGGTTTTACTAAACCGTGGGCACGGTTTCACTAAACCGTGGGCACGATTTTACCAAACCGTGGGCACAGTTTTGCCAAACCGTGGGCACGGATTTGTCGTGCCACCTGAATAGTGTACTAAATCGCGCTGAACTTCGTCAATGGGAATCTTTGGAAATTGCGGAATCTGCCGATTTTCGCCGCGAAAACTCGCAACCGCAATATGGCTGACGGTATAGACCAAGTTCGGCGGAACGACGGAGCGAGCGCAAAAAGCCGTCCTTTTTCTTGAAGTCGACTTTCAGAAATGCGGGAACTGCCGCGGCGGAACCGCCGCAAGACTTGGCGGAAGCAGACCATGCCGCATCCTCGCCCGCCTCGAACACCGTCTTGCTTACCTTGTGCGGCGATACGGTGAGCGAAGTAGTAAATGCATCGTATCCGTGCGCTGCGGCGTATGCCGCCGCGCGGGCAAGGCTGTAGCGGAAGCAACGTGCGCAGCGCGCGCCCTTTTCCGGCTCGTCCTCGAAACCCTTTGCGACGTGTTCGAGCCAATCTCCATGGTCGTAGGCGTCCGCCACGACCTCCACGCCGTCCGCTTTGCCGAGAACGCGGGCGTTCTCGAGACGCCGGACGAACTCCTCCTCCGTGTCGATATTGGAGTTGGAAAAGAAAAGTGCCACGTCGTGCCCTTGCTCTCGCAACACAGGCGCACAGGCGCTGGCGCACGGTCCGCAACATGTATGAAGCAATACTTTCGACATTTCACGCCTCCTTATTCAAAACGCCCCACGTCAGGGCTGAGAGACCCCGGCACCTAGACCTGCGGCGGCAATTCGCACGAAGCGCATCGTGACCGATGAACAACTTCGCCATTCGGAAGCAACTTGCCAATGTTGGAATACGACAGCGCAACGGTCGCGCCGTTCGTGCCGCCGCTTGCGCATATTAGGAGCGACACTTCCGTCGACCGTCCCGCAATCCATTCGCCGGGCGCATTCTCGTATTGCCTCTCGAAAATCACCGCCGGCCTGTCGAAGGACACCGACAGCAACGCGCATCCCCGCAAGCACATATGCCGCGGCAATCAGCGACAAAACGCACAGGCATATCCACGCCAGCCCGTCCTTCGCCGCATCTATGAGCGCAAACAAATCCATCTCCGCATGGCACTAGTGTACCATATTTCCGCACGGCCGTGCGGCGACGCGCAAACGTTTCGCAGATGGAATTGGCAGGGCGCGGCGTCCTCGACGCACCCTGCCAATTCGTCCCGTCGACGAAACCGCCAAAACGCGATTCGGGAAAAGCCGCGATGCGCTAGGCGCGGTAGTTCGGGGCTTCCTTCGTTATCGTGATGTCGTGCGGACGCGCTTCGCGCAGTCCCGCCGCGGTCACGCGGTAGAACTTGCCGGTCGCCTGCAGTTCCGGGATCGTGCGCGCGCCGCAGTAGCCGAGGGAGGCCCTGAGACCGCCGCAGAACTGCGTCATTATCGCATGGACGCGGCCGGAGTACGGAACCATGCCCTCGATGCCCTGCGGCACGAGATCGTCCTCCGCCTCGTTGTCCTGGAAGTAGCGGGCGCGCGAACCTTTGCCGTTCTTGAGCGCGCCGAGCGAGCCCATGCCGCGGTAGACCACGTACTGGCGCCCGTTCTGGTATATCTTCTCGCCCGGACTTTCCTCCGTGCCGGCCAGAACGCTGCCGAGCATGACGCTCGACGCACCCGCGGCGAGCGCCTTCGGCACGTCGCCGGAAAGCTTGATGCCGCCGTCCGCGATTACCGGCACGCCCGACCCGCGCAGCGCCTTGGCCGCGTTGTAGACCGCCGTAAGCTGCGGGATTCCGACGCCGCACACGACGCGGGTCGTGCATATGGAGCCAGGCCCGATGCCGACTTTCACGGCATGGGCCCCGGCCTTCGCCAGCGCGACGGCGGCCTCGCCCGTGGCGATGTTGCCGGCAATGACGTCCACCTTCGGGAAGTGCTTTGCGATCCACGAAGTCATGTCCATTATGCCCTTCGTGTGGCCGTGCGCGGAATCGACCACCACGACGTCCACGCCGGCGTCGGCGAGCTTTTCCATACGGGAACGGTCGCCCGCGCCGCCGCTGACGGAAGCGCTCACGCGCAGGCGGAAGCGGTCGTCGCAGTTGTACGTGGGATTCTGGTTCTCGACGAGGCGCTGGACGTCCGTAAAGGAATAGAGCCCGACCACGCGGCCCGCCTTGTCCACGAGCGGCAGTTTGCCGATCTTGTTGGCGCGCATTATGTCGTACGCCTTCTTGAGAGACGTTCCGGGCTTTGCCGTGATCGGATTCTTCTGCATCACGTCCGCGAGTTTCGCGGCGTCGAGAGGCGCGTAGCGCATGTCGCCGGAAGTGATCATTCCGACGAGGCGGTCCTGGTCGTCCAGCACGGGGAAACCGTTGAACTTCAGGCCCATGCGGCGCTTCTCCGCGCGAAGGAAACTTATGTCGTCGTTCGCGTGGAAGCAGACGGGTTTCTCGATGAGGCCGTTGAGATAGTTCTTCACCTTGGCGACCTGCGCCGCCTGGTCGTCCTCTTCGAGGTTCTTATGTATCACGCCTATGCCGCCGGCGAGCGCCATGGCGATCGCCATGGGCGCTTCGGTCACGGTATCCATCGCGGCGGAGACGAACGGAATGTTCATTTTCTGGCGCGACGTCAGCTGCGTTTCGAGGGACGCGTCGTCCGGCAGGAAGTCCGCATACTGCGTGACGAGCGTCACGTCGTCGTAGGTCAGCCCCTCATAGGGGAACGCCTTCATGAACGAATCGAGATATTTGTTGGTTGCCATTTACGCTCCTGGTAAAACACGCCGCGCATCAGCCGATGCAGCCGCCGCAGCCGCCGGCGGTGGAAGAGTAGCCGACGAAAGGCTTGCCGTCCACCATCACCTGGCGCGTCTTCGTGCAGAAGGTGGCCTTCATGCCCGTGCGGCTGGCGGCGTTCGCCATGATGAGGGCGATCGCGTGGCCGTATCCGGCGTCCACGGAAGCGTTCGGATCCTTGCGGGCGCGCACGCACTTCATCCAGTTGCGCATGTGCGCGGACGTCAGCTTGTCGCCGCCCGTGTTCGCGGCGGTCTCCGCCGCCTGGTAGTTGTCGGTGAGCTTCTCGTCGATGCGCTTCTTGGGACGCTCCACGCCCTCGGTGGTGAAGCGGCCCTTGCAAAGGTCGATGGTGCCCTTCGGGCCATGGTACTTCTCCACGTTGCCTCGGGCGGAGTTCGTCTGGCGCGACGAGAACACGGCCTGGAATCCCTTGTCGTTGAGCTTGGAAGGACCGTATTCGAGAATGGTGGTGAACGTGTCGAAGCTCATGCGGCCGTCGTTCCACGCGTAAGTGCCGCCGCTCGCCACCGCGCTGAGCGGATGGAGAAGCCCGGTGTACCAGCCGACGGTATCGATCTGATGGCACATCCACTGGCCGGGAATGCCGCTCGAGAACGGCCAGAAGAGACGGAACTCGAGGTACTTGCGCGGGTCGAAAGCGTACTTGGACGGATCGCGGTCGAGAAGCCAGAGGTTCCAGTCGATGTCCTCCTTCTTGAGCGAGGCGACGAGCTTTTCGTCGCGGCGCCAGCGGCGGGGCTGGTTCACGTTCCAGCACAGATCCACGTAGGTGAGCTTGCCGAACCTGCCGCTTTCGAGAAACGCCTTTGCGGCGTGGTACGCCGGGCCGCTGCGGCGCTGGGAGCCGATCTGGAGGACGGCGCCGGGGGCGAAGCCCGCTTTGCGCTTGGCGTTCACCGCGTCGAGCAGCATGTTGGCGGAATACATGTCCTCGGCCATCGGCTTTTCGCAGTAGGCGTCCTTGCCGGCGTTGACGGCGTGCGTGGCGTGCTGCGCGTGCTGGAAGTCGGCGGTGGAGATGATGACGGCGTCGACGTCCTTCGCTTTCTCGTAGAGTTCCACGTCGCTGCGGTAGGCGGCGACTTTGTGTCCGAGCGCCTTCTCGAGACCGGGCACGGCATTTTCCTCGAGGCGCTTCTTCCAGAGGTCGGCGACGGCGACCATGTCGAAGTTGAGTTCCTTCATGTGGTGCTTGAAGCAAGGCAGAAGCGACTGGCGGAAGCGGTCCGAATAGCCGACGCACGCCACGCGCACCTTGTCGTTTGCGCCGGCGGCGTAGAGCGAAGGGCTGCGCCCTGCGGCGATAACGCCTGCGAGACCGGCGGCGCCCTTCATGAATTCACGGCGGGAAACGTCTTGTTTCATTTGTTTTCTCCTTTGGGTTTCTGTAAAGGTTCAATCGGCTTCGCCGGCGGTTGCTCCTTCAGGTTGCGCAGCGCGGCAACCATCGCGGCGTCGAACGCCTGCGAAAAAGCGGCGGAATAGTCGCCGCTCGCGGCGTCCGCCGTGCCGGCGCCGTCGCCGGAAAGAATCACGCCGCGTCCGTTGCGGCCCGTGCGCAGCACGTCGAGGCTGACGGCGGCCCGGGCCGTGCGGCGGGACGGGTCGGAACAGTCTATCGAAAGATCGCTCACGAGCGCTTCGACCTGCACGTCGGCAGAAGCGGAACTGGACTGCGGCACGACGCGCCCGAACCGTCCGTCCGCTTCGAGACGGGAGCGCACCGCATTGCGCAGCAGCGCGGACGGCTGCGCCGCGAACACGTTGTAGGGATCGCGCGCCACGCTGCCGTCCGCGCGCCGCACGACGAAGCTCGTCGTGTCGAACGGGGCGTTCACGGCTATCTGGCCCTGCCTGGTGACGGAGAAGGCGCCGGGGCGCGGCGCTGCAGCGGCAAGCTCCTGCGCAGGAGAGACCATCCACGTTTTCGGTGCCGGAGTCGACGAAGAAAGGCATCCGGCGCACAGCGCGAGCGCGGCCGCCGCCGATGCAACGCGCACGGTCATCTGCCCACCTCCAGACGCTCCGCGCAGCGGTCGGGCAGCCCGGCCTTGCGGATTCGCGCCTGAGCCGCGGCCACGTCGTATTCGATCCGGCGGAAGCGTATCCGGCGGGCGGCCATGTCAAAAAGGACGTAAGACGCGCGCGGGTCGCCGTCGCGCGGCTGGCCGACGCTGCCCACGTTGATGAACAGCTTCTGCCCTGGCTCGCAAGTGAAGTCGCACGGCTCGTAGTGGACCACGCCGAACTGCGCGCGGGCGTATATGATGGGCACGTGCGTGTGCCCGTGGAAACATATCTCCGTAAACTGGTAGTTGAAATTGGACTGCGCCTGCTGGTTGTCGAAGACGTAACCCCACCGGTCCGGCATGTCGAGCGTCGAATGCACGAGCATGAACCCCATGACCGGCTTCTGGAGCGGAAGGCCGTGCAGCCATTCGACATCCTCCGCCGAGAGCTGCCCCCGGGTCCACTCCACGACCTGCGCCGCAGCGGGATGGAAATCCGCGAGGTTGGTTTCAAGGTACGACACGTAGTGGTCGTGGTTGCCGCGCACGACCGGGCATTGCAGCTCGTCGCGCACAACGTGGATGCACTCGGCGGGCGCAGCGTTGTACCCGACCACGTCGCCGACCGATACAAAATGCGTCGCGCCTTGGTCGCGGGCATCCGCCAAGACCGCCTGGAGGGCGTCTATGTTGGCGTGGATGTCTCCCAATATGGCGTATACTCTGCCCAAGGACGCGTATCCTTTCCAACTCAGTTCTTCAAGACCACCGCCGCCGCGATCTGGAGGTCTTCCACCGTCGTGATTTTCAGGTTCGGCGTGTTCGTCTCGTAGATTTTCACCGGCTCGCCGAGCAGTTCCACGGCAGACGCGTCGTCCGTGACCTCCAGCTTCTTCGCCGCCACCTCGGCATATGCGCGGCGGATGAGCGACGCGCTGAACGCCTGCGGAGTCTGCACGGCCCAGAGCTTCGCGCGGTCTTCCGTGCGGGATACGGCGGTTCCCTTCTCGACGTACTTCACGGTGTCCCAGATATGGCATCCAACCACCGCAGCGCCGGAGCGCTTGGCAAGTTTCACCGTCTCGGAAATCGTCTCAGGCTTTACGCACGGACGCGCCCCGTCGTGTATCACCACCATGCGCGTATCGACGTCCACCTCCTTGAGGCCGTTCATCACGGAATCCTGGCGCCTTGCGCCGCCAGAAACAATGTTGCGGATCTTCGAAATGCCGAACATCCGCGCAAGCGCCTTCGTCGCCACGATCTGGTCCTTGCGCACCACCACGACAATCTGGTCCACGTCCGTGCAGCGCTCGAACGCCAGCAGACTCCATGCGAGAACCGGTTTGGGCCCCAGATTGAGGAACGCTTTGTCCGCCCCCGTGCCCATGCGCTCGCTCTTGCCCGCCGCCACTATGATTGCCGTTACCATCGTTGTCTTCTTTCTTTTTTCTTGCTAAAACCTATATAGAGAAATCAATTGCCCGTATTGTACCAAAAAAATCCAGAGCCGTCCAGCGTCATCGGTTTTTCCAGAAAAGGCGGCAGCCTATCGCGAAGAACAGCAGATCGGGAATGCACGCGGCAGGCAGCGGCGCGAGCATCCCGCGCGCAGCAAGCACCATGCAGAGTATCGTAAGGGCGTAGAACGCGAAAAACATGCCCAGCGCCCCGACAATGCCCTTGAACACGCTTTGCCGTCCGGTGGCGACGCCCATGGGAATCGCGAAAAGCGTGATGACAAGGCAAGCAAGCGGCGAGACGAGCTGCGCGAACGCATCGTACAAATAGCGCCGGCGCGTCGCAGGCTCGAGGTTCGGGTGCGTCGCGAGGTAGGCGAAACGGTCGTCCGTGGACATGTACATCCAGTCGTAGTTCTCCAGAAGCATCGCCTCCGGCTTTTCGTCGAACTCCGGGAAACAGAGAAGCCCCGCGCCCTCCGGCACGTCCTTCGCGGCGGTCTCAACGCCTTTCACGCTGTCCACGACGCGCGGCGCATAGAAGAACCACCTGCCGCCCTCGTACACGGCGCGGGCCGCCGTTATCCTGCGCTCGCGGCGTTCCGCCGGATCGGCCGGCGGGGACGGCGGACGTATCGTCACCTTGACGTTCGACAGTTCGCTGGCGCGCCGCGCGCGCGGCATGTCCGCCTGCCACGTGCGGGTGCCGTTCACGTACAGCACCCTGTTCGCTTCGGCCATCTTCTGCGCGTCGAACCTGGCATCCTTGAAACGTCTCGCCCACGAACTGCGGTCCGGCATGTAGGACTCGTTCACCCATGCGACGGCGCACGCGACGAGAATCGCGACCGCAAGCAGCGGCTTCACTATCGCGAAGAAGCCCACGCCGCCCGCGCGCATCGCCACGACCTCCGAGTTCCTGCAGAACCTCCACATCGTGTACAGCGTCGCCAGCATCAGGCAGGCCGGCGCCATCCACTGGAAGTAGGGAGCGAAATAGCCCGCGAAATAAGCCACGGCCGCATGCATCCCCGGCTTTGCCGCCATGAGCCGGCTGAACGAGCCGAACAGCTCGAAGAGCAGGTATATGGAAACGAAGCCCGCCATGCAGTAGAACAGCGGAATGCAGAACTCCCTGAGGATGTATCGCGTGAGTATCTTCATCGCAGTCGGCCGTCAGCGCGCGAGCCAGCCTCCGTCGCACGCATACATGAATCCCGTCACGTAGTCGCTCGCCGGGGAGGCGAGGAACACGCAAAGTCCCTTGAGATCGTCCGGCGTGCCCCAGCGACCGGCCGGAATGCGGTCGAGGATCGCCTTGTTGCGCTTCCTGTCCTCGCGGATCGGGCGCGTGTTCTCCGTCGCGATGTAGCCCGGCGCGATCGCGTTCACGCAGATGCCATGCCTGGAAAGCTCGTTCGCCATGAGCATCGTGAGCGACTTGATGCCGCCCTTCGCCGCCGCATAGCCGGGAATGAGGATCCCGCCCTGGAAGGAGAGCATCGAGCCGATGTTTATGATCTTGCCCCCGCGCCCCTGCGCGATCATCTGCCGGGCTGCCGCCTGCGAGAGGAAAAACGGAGTGGAAAGGTTTATGGAAATCACGTCGTTCCAGTTCTTGGCCGAATGCTCCACGAACGGCTCGCGGCGGATGATGCCGGCGTTGTTCACGAGGATGTCGAGGCCGCCGAGAGCCTTCACGACCTTCGCGACGATCTTGGGACTCTCCTTCTCGCCCTTCGAAAGATCGGCCTTGACGCAGAGCACCTTGCGCCCGAGCGCCTTGACCTTCTCCGCCGTCTCGGACATGTCGATCACGTCCACGAGCGCCACGTCCGCGCCAGCCTCCGCGAGGCCGAGCGCGTACGCCTGGCCTATGCCGCGCCCCGCGCCCGTCACCACCGCGACCTTGCCGTCGAGTTTGAACTGGTCCAGTACCATCTTCCGCCCCTTTCCCTACTTGAGATCCTCGATCTTGATGCCGTCCATGTCGTCGAACACCTGGTTCTCGCCGCCCATGGCCCAGCAGAAAGTGTACGCCCGCGTGCCGACGCCGGCGTGTATCGACCACATCGGGCTGACCACCACGTCGTGGTTGTGCATGGCGATGTGGCGCGTCTCGTCGCCCGCGCCCATGAAGTGAAACACGGCAGCGTCCGGCGCGATGTCGAAGTACATGTACATTTCGGTGCGGCGCTCGTGGGTGTGCGCCGGCATGGTGTTCCAGTTGCTGCCCGGCTCGAGACGCGTGACGCCCATGACGAGCTGGCAGCTCTCGCACTTGCCGGGCAGGATGTACTGGTGTATCGTGCGCACGTTGCATTCCTCCGCCGTGCCGAGATGGCGGTGGTTCGCGTCCTCGAACCTGACGAGTTTCGTCGGATACGCCTTGTGCGCGGGATAGGACGCAAGATAGAACTCCGCCGGCTTTTCCGCGTCCGCAGACGCGAACAGCACCTCCTTCGCGCCCTTGCCGACGTAGAGGACGTCAAGCGGCCGCAGCGCATACGCGACGCCGTCGACCGTCACCGTGCCCTCGCCGCCGATGTTGAGAACGCCCAGCTCGCGGCGCTCGCAGAAACAGTCGCTCGCAAGCTCCTTGCCGGCGGGCAGGGCGAGCGGCGCAGCCGTCGGCACGGCGAAACCCGCGATGCCGCGCTCGACCTCGCAGTACATGAGGTTGATCGCGCCCCTTTCGTGGAGTTTCGTGTCGAGAAACGCCGCGCGCAGTTCTTCTGTGGTCATGCGGCGGTACTCTTCCCTGCCTACGGCATATCTTGTTTCCATCTTCTCTCCTTCACGCTGAAACGGCGATAGTATACCATACCGCCCGCCCGTTGTCCACGCCGCACGGGAGAGCGCGTTGTTTCCAACGCGCCGCCGCATTTTGTTTTTGAAACAACCAAAACAACTTTCAAAAACAACTTTACCCTTCGGACGCACCTTTAACTTAGCCATGCCAGGCAAGAGGCTCCAGCTCTGCGTTTGCGGTCATTGCCGCCCACAGATATTCCATCGTCTTGACTTTTTCTTCAGGCGACATCCGTTTTATCGCTTCCATTACTGCTGGCATATGCCACTCCTTTGTCCTCTAACGCCGCACATTATAATAATCCGGCATGGCTTTGGCGGACGAACTGCAACTGCCGCCACGCGGCGAAAGGAAAGCCCCCGCCGGCGGGCGGAGGCTTTGCGGTAGAGCGGCTTGTCTTCAAGCCGCCGCGTTGGCAGGGCACGTGCCCCCACGCGCCATTGCTATTTGATTATAATCTTGAAGCCGTTGACCGTGCGCTTGATCATCACGCCGGGTTCTTGGCTTTCATAGAACCAATAGCCGTCGAGCATGTCGTTGTGGGCAGAATCAAGAATCCTAACGCGCATGAACTTCCTCGTACAGGCGACGCTTGGACTCGGCAACCGACATGAAGCCTTCTTCGCCCGCTGCTACACGGCGGCGACGTTCGGACAGAATGTCGCCATGCCAAGCCGGTGGCTTTGGTTCTGCGACGGCAGTCATTGACGCCCACAGATATTCCATCGTCTTGATTTTTTCTTCAGACGACATCCTGTTTATTGCTTCCATCACAGCTGGCATACATTGCTCCCTTATTCTCTGACGCCGCACATTATATCAAAACGGCGGCGCAGCACACAACGCGAAAATCTTTTGCCAAACCGCCGCGCTTCCCAAATCAAAACCCCCGCCGGCGGGCGGGGGTTTTGGCGGAATGGCGCGTGACAGCAACACGTCGAGAATAACGTTCGCGTCCAGAAACACTTTCATGGCAACGCCTCGTACCGTTCCATCATTTCATCATGGAGTTCATCGCCGATCCTGTCGCCTGGAGACATTTTTATCAAACCGCGCATTGCG
>JAFPNP010000271.1 GCA_017411125.1 Kiritimatiellia bacterium | reverse complement strand
GGACGAAAATTTGTCAAGCGGGTGGCCTTCCTCGTCGACCGCCTCCACCCGGAACACCACGCCCTCGAACGTCCGCGTCACATCCTCCTTGGCAAGCTGCTCAAGGTCCATGATCCGCTCAGTGTACAGGATACCCGATTTCTCGTCCTTGCCGCCGTCCGCCGGCGCATCCCCGGACGCATCTTCCGACTCCGCAGGAGCCTGTTCCGCAGACACTCCGTTGACCTCGCGGTAGATCGGCATGGCAGGCGATCCGACTTCGGAGGTGTCAACGCCCTCCCCGCTGAGCTGCACGCTTATGGAATTGCCGCTGAACGTAATCACGGCAGGTCGCTGACGGAGAATCGCGAGCGCATTTGCATAGTGCGACATCTGCGCGACGCCGCGCGCGGCGGTGCGCGCGCGGGCGGCGTCGCGTCCGGCGGCGACGCTCGCCACCGCGCTGACCAGCATCACGCCGATGATGGCCACGACGACAAGTATCTCGATCAGCGTAAAGCCCGAACGTCGGGCCATGGGACGTCTCCTGACTGGCCGGGAAGAACTGCCGGTTATTTCTTCTTCTCGATATTGGTGATATCGTCCTCCGTGCCGAACTCGCCGTCCGGGCCGGCGGAGGTGAGGAGCGGACGCTTCTTGCCGCGCTTCTCGAACTTGATGTCGTTGCCCCACGGGTCGGTTATGCCGCCCTGGAGCAGAGCGTCCTCGTCGTCCGACTCCTGCGTGAGCACGTCAAGAGAATCAGGGTACTTGCCGCCGTGTTTGGCGTTGTACGTGACGAGCGTATCCTCGATGTTTTTGATCAGCGCGCGCGTGGTCGCGATTCGGGCGTCCGCGAGATAGTTGATGTACGCGGGCACGGCGACTGCGCCGAGCATCCCGATGATAGCCACGACGACGAGGATTTCAATCAGGGTGAAGCCCTGGCGCAGCGCCTCGCGCGCGGTGCGTGTTTCCTGTTTGTTCATTATTGTTTTCTCCTTCTTTCTGTTTTGCAAATCATCCAAGCGCTTTGGACATGTTGAACACCGCCATGAGAATGGCGATTGCCACGAAACCCACCGCCGCCGCGATGAGCACGATGAGAATAGGTTCCAGAGCGTTGGTAAAAGCGGTGATGTTGCGATCCATGTCTTTTTGGTACCGCATTCCGATATGTTCGAGCGAGGCTGTCATGTTGCCGGCTTGTTCGCCGACGGCGAGCATGTCCGTCATCATGCGCGGAAACGCGCCGGATGCCGCTAGCGGCCCGGAGATGGAAGTTCCGTCCGTGACGCGCTTGCGGGCGTTGGCAAGAGCCTGGCCGATGACGGCGTTGCCGCACGTCTCCTCGGAAATCTTGAGCGCCTGCAGCACGTTCACGCCGTTGGAAAGCAGCGTCTTGAGGGTGAACGCCAGCGAGGCGTACACTCCGTTGGCCACGATTCCCTTGATGAGCGGCATTTTCAGCTTCCATCCGTCGACGCGCAGACGCCCGGACGGCGACTTCTTCCACTTCTTGAACCAGACCACGAGAAGGCCTATTACGAGCGCCATGAGCCAGCCCCATTCCTTAACGCCGTGGCTCATGCCGATGAGGATGCGCGTGGGAAGCGGCAAGGCAGCGCCCATCGAGTCGAACACCTTCTGGAACTGGGGAATGATCCAAACGAGAGCCGCGATGACGGCCAGCACGCCGAAACACAGCACCACGATCGGATACGACAACGCGCTTTTTATCTTGCCGCGCATGTTGTCGTTGCGCTCGTAGTGGTCCACGAGACGGCGGAGAACCTCGATCATCGCCCCAGACGATTCGCCGGCGCGTACCATGTTGGAATAGAGCGGCGGGAACGTGTCTGGGTAGCGGCGTATTGCATCCGAGAACGCTTCGCCGTTCACGATCGCCTGGCAAAGACCCTGCGAGATGGTTCGCTGGGCGCTGTCCTCCTCGCCTTGGTTCGCGAGGCAGCTGAGCGCCTGGCCGAGCGTCATGCCGGCTTCGAGCAAGTCCGCCAGCTCGCCCGTGAAAAGCAGCACCTCTACGGGCTTCAAAGCTGCGGGCTTGCTGCCGAACTTCATATTCAAGAGGCCGCCAGACGGCTTTTTGTCCTTTCCGGCCGCTCCTCCCGCCTCCGCTATGGAAAGAGGCGTGTGGCCGAGCTTGCGCACGGCGGCAAGCGCCTCCGGACGGCTCGACGCCTGGACGGTTCCGTCCACGCGTCTGCCGTCTTTCGTCACGGCTCTATAGTTGTACGCCGCCATTCAGCCTCCGCGGCCTCACTTTATCACGCGAACACGCACGACGGCGTCGCTCGCCTTGAGCATTTCCACTACATCGGACGGAATCGGCGCGTCCACGTCGATAAGCGAATAGGCGAAGTCGCCTCTGCTTTTGTTCGCGATCGCGTCGATGTTTACGCCGGCTTTTCCGAGTATGGACGTGAACGTGCCGATCATGTTCGCCACGTTCTTGTGGCAGATCGCCACGCGGCCTGCCTTGTTGGCCGGACCGAGCGAACACGCCGGATAGTTGACGGAATTGACGATGTTCCCGTTCTCGAGGTAGTCGCGCATCTCTCTGACGGCCATCACGGCGCAATTGTCCTCCGCCTCTTCCGTGGAGGCGCCGAGATGCGGGATTACTATGCACCCCTTCTTGCCGGCAGTCGTCGCATTGGGGAAGTCGCTCACGTACTTGCGCACTTTGCCGCTTTCAAGCGCTTCGAGCATGTCCTTCTCGTTCACCAGAGCGTCGCGCGCGGCGTTTATCACGATCACGCCGGTCTTCATCATCGCGATGGCCTCCGCGTTTATCATTCCTTTGGTGGAATCGAGCGCAGGGACGTGGATGGTGATGAAATCGCATTCGCGGTAGATGTCTTCCACGTTCTTGCAATGTTTCACTGCCCGGCTCAGGTTCCATGCGGCGTCCACCGAAAGGTAGGGATCGAATCCAAGCACTTCCATGCCGAGCGACTCGGCGGCGTTCGCCACTTTCTGCCCGATTGCGCCGAGACCAATGACGCCAAGTTTCTTGCCCTGTATTTCCGTGCCGGCGAACGACTTTTTCGCCTTTTCGGCCGTCTTGCTTATGGCCGCGTCGGCTGCATTGGCCTTGACCCATTCCACGCCGCCCACGATGTCGCGGCTGGCCAACAGCATGGCCGCGATCACAAGTTCCTTGACTCCGTTCGCGTTCGCTCCAGGCGTATTGAACACGACTATGCCCTTCTTGGCGTATTCCGCATGCGGAATGTTGTTCACGCCGGCGCCTGCGCGGGCAACGGCAAGGAGATTCTCGCCCGGAGACATCTCGTCCATCTTCGCGCTTCTCACGAATACGGCGTCGGCGGAAGCGAAGTCCTCCGTGCGCTCATACCTGTCGTCCAGGTTATTCAGCCCTACCGCAGCAATCGGGTTCAGGCAAATGTACTTGTACTTCATTTCGTCGCTTTCTTTTCAGAGTTTATCGTAGAAAGATGTTGGATCGTCCAACGGCAACATGATACCAAATCCATCAGGTTCGCACAAGGGCTTGCAAGCGCCGCTACAATCTTTCAAGGATTCCGCGTATCTGGCGCTCGCGCGCTTCAATCGCCTCGCACAGGCGGAACTGCACGCGAGCCCGGTTGAGGTTCTGCCCCGGCTGGCGAACCTTGAAGTAGACGTCTCCGGCGAGATAGTCCTGGAAAAAGCGCAGCCCAAGCTCGAACGGCACAAGACGAATTGCATCATACAAGTAGGCCCGGTCCGAGTCGGTGAGAAAAGCGCCGGCCTCCGCCATGTATCCTTTGCAAAACGCGGAGAACAAACCTTCGTCGAACGTCACCTTCCCGAGATTCAGCTCCTCCTCGCCTGCAGGATTGCAAAGCGAACGAATGGCGTCGCCGAAGTCTATCTGGACAAGTCCGGGGGCGACGGTGTCGAGGTCTATCATCGCGGTGCCCTTTCCGGTGAAGTCGTCGATCATTATGTTGTTCACCTTCGGATCGCCGTGAAACATCCGCTGCCTCAACTCGCCGGATGCTTCCGCCCTCTCAAGGCAGACGGCGAAGTCTCGGCGTTCGTCGATGAACCTGGCGAGCCTCCTGGCTTCCATGGAAGCTGAGACGAGTTCTTTGGCGACGGTGCATTTGTCCAGCGTCTCGTCATACTGGCGCAGATAGCCGCTTGTCACATGGAATCCGGGAAGCGGGTTGGTGACAAGCGCATGATCCATGTCCGCGACAAGATAGTGGAAATGCCCGAGCGCCGCGCCGCATTCCAGCACATGTTCCGGGCTTTGCGCCGTGTCGAACGCATGCGCGGAGAGGATGCGCGTTATCACTCGCCACACGTCGCCCTTCTCGTCCGTCACGAAATCGCCCCCGCCCTTCGTCTTGACTATGCGCGGCATCTGCCAGACGCGGTCGTCGCGTCCGGCGGCGGCGTCCGCCTCAAGCTTCTCGTGGCAGTGGAGCGTGACATTGTGCATGTTCCGCATGATCGTTTCTGGCGCCGCGAACACTGTGCGGTTCACCTTCTGCACTATCAACTGCGTCTCGGTGAACGTATTGCGGAATACGGCGAGAAACGTGTCGTTGATGTTGCCGTTGCCGAAGGGAACGGTCGTGACGAGACGTCCCTTGACGTTGAACTGGTTCACTATCAGCGCGAGATCCATGCGTCCTCCTTGTTGCGGCCAGCCTACCGCCTGCCTTTGATTTTGCCTTTTCTAGCGGCGCGAGGCGCCGCACACCCGTCAACCGGCACGAAATCGATCTGCCGCCGGTCGAAATCAACCTTTTCGACGCGCACTTTCAGCCTGTCGCCTACGGCCCACGTCTTGCCGCCGCCGGAGAGTGTTCCGCTGAACTCGTCAAAGCGCACGAAGCCGCTGGAGAGTTTCGAAATATGCACCATGCCGCCCACTGCGAGATCCGGCAGGTCTACGAACAAGCCGTAGCGCGTGCATTTGCCGACGACCGCATCGAACTCGGTGCCGCGCAAGCGGAGGTCTTCCTCGAGATAGCGGTATTTCTTGATCTCGTCAAGAGCGCGTTCCGCATCGTCCGCTACCTGTTCTCGCTCCGTCGCGTTCAGGGAAGCACGTTTGAGCCAGGCGACGTCAAGCCGTCCACCGCCCCCTGAAATCCACGAGGCCAGCTGGCGGTGCAATATCAGGTCCGGATACCTGCGTATCGGGGAAGTGAAATGCGCATAGAACTTCTTTGCAAGACCGAAATGCCCGATTCGCTCGGCGCTGTACACCGCCCGTTTCATCGAACGCAGCACCATCACGCTCAGCACGCCTTCGAGCGGAGAGCCTTTTATCTTCGACAGGAATCTGGCCAGATTCTTCTGCTGCGAAAGGTCGCCGCATGAGATGCCGAGCGCCGAGAGGTTCGCCCGCAGTTCGTCAAGCCTTTCCGGGTCTGGAGGTTCATGGAGCCTGGCGGGAATTTTCACCCCGTGCATCCACAGCTCCCGCGCCACCGACTCGTTCGCGGCCACCATACATTCCTCGACCATCTGGTGCGACTCGTCGTAAGGACGCACAGCGATGCCGGTCATCATGCCGTTCGCGTCCAGGCGAATCTCCGCCTCTGGAACGTCCATGTCAAGCGCACCGGCGGCAAAGCGCCGCTTCCTGAGCTGCTGCGCAAGTTCATGGATTGCAAGTACCGTCTTTCGTTCGCGGGGTTTGAGAACTTTCTTCCCCGATATGGCATCCATCACCTGCTCGTACGTATACCGTGCTTTCGAACGAATCACAGACTTCGCGAAGCGACGCTCCACGCAGTTTCCGCGTGCGTCGAAAGTGAGGAACGCGCTGAACGCGAGCCGGTCCTGTCCGGGCACGAGGGAACAGACGCCGTTCGACAGCTGCTCTGGCAGCATCGGCACAACTTTGTCCACGAGGTACACGCTCGTCGAACGGCGGTACGCCTCCCTGTCGAGCGCGGAGCCTGGCGTGACGAAATGCGATACATCCGCAATGTGTACGCCGATCGTGCGGTTGCCTTCGGCGTCGATATCGATCGAGAGCGCGTCGTCGTAGTCCCGTGCGCTTTCGGGGTCGCACGTGAAAATGAATTTCCTGCGCAGGTCGAGCCTCTTGCCAGGAGTTGAAAGCCGCGCACTGACGCGCTCGGCCTCTTCCGCCACGTCGGCGGGGAACGAAGCGGGCAGGTCGTATTGATTCATTACGGCCAAGGTATCCAGCGACGGGTCGTCCTTCGGGCCGATGATGTCCGCGACTTCGCCGATCGGCGCCGATGCGCGGCTGTCCCAGCGGACGAACCGCATTACGACGCGGTCGCCGGCCTTGGCGCCGTGGGCATTGCGCACCACGAATTCTTGCCTATAGGTTGGGTTGAGCGGCTGCACGCGGGTGAAACGCCCCACAGCCGTGACCGTGCCCACGATCGAACGCGGGGCGCGTTCCTCTATGCGCAGCAACACGCCTTCGTCGCCGCGCGGCTTGAGCCTGACGGTCACGGTGTCGTCCGGCAAGGCCGTGCCGAGATCGCGTTCGGCGATCCACACCGCCTTGCCGGTCTCGGGGTCCACAAGAAATTCGGCGCCGTTGCGCGCAACGTGAAGCCGACCCGTCATCATGCCGTGCCTGCGCAGGGGGCCTTTCCCCTTCGACATTTCTTTTCGCTTGTTCATGCCTGTGCCGCCATTCTGCTTGAAGCGCATCAGAAAAACCATTTCGCGCAGGCGAGCAAGCCTTGCTTCCACGGCACGCGGTGCGAGACGCCCGTCTTGCCCTTGAAGGAGTCTATGTTCGCCACGTACCAATCGTAGTTGCGCACGAGCGCGTCTTTGTTAGAGTATTTCGGAGCGAAGCCAAGCAGCTTCTCGGCGCGTGCGACGGACACGAAACTGTCTGTCGAAGCCGTTTCGTAAACCCATGGATACAGCGGCGAGAGGTGGAGTTTCTCAAGTATACGAAGGATGAACACGATCGGCTTCACCGGAAGGCCGCGTATCTTCTTGCCGTGGCCGGCTCGATCAAGAACGGCCTGGTAGTCCTCCTTCATCGTGGTGAACTCTTTCGCGCCGATGTTGAATTCCGTGTTGACCGTTTTCGCGTCAAGCGTCATGGCGCTCCAGATTGCCGCGCAAAGATCCTCCACGTCCATCAACTGGTACCTGTTGTTTCCGCTTCCGATCATCGGAAAGCCATGGCCTGTGTAGGCCCAATCGTAGAACAGCGCGAACACGCCCAATCTCTCCGGTCCTATGAAACTCTTCGGCCGGATGATCGGAACGCAGAACCCTTCGGCACGGGCGGCCCGGCACAGTTCCTCCGCCTCTATCTTGGCATGGCCGTAAGGACCGACGCCTACAAGTTCGTCGTCCTCGTATATGGGATGCTTCTTGGGAACGCCGTAGACGGCAGTGGACGATATCTGCACCATTCTCACGTCGCCGGCACGACGGCAGGCGGCGATCACGTTGCGCGCGCCGTCCACCTCCGTCGTCCTGATGTCTTCAGGCGAATACAGCGGCAGCGCGGCGGCAGTATTTACCACCGCGTCGCACCCGGCAACGCATCTGTTCACCGCCGCCGCATCCCGCACGTCGCCGAGGGTAAACTCGAGCCACGGCTCCTTGGCCTCCGGATAATCGAACGGAGCGATGTCGAGCACCCTTATCCGTTCTACTCCCTTCGTCCGAAGGTGGCGTATCAGATTTATGCCGAGAAATCCGCTTCCACCAGTCACAAGCACTGTCTTGATGTTTTTTTCCATTTTGGAACTCCATTTGAAAATCCGTGAAACGCATCCGTCATTCCGCAAGCGGAGCCGTCAAGTCGGCGACCGTCCGCCGCGAAAGCACGAATACGGCATCGGCCCCGCCTACCGTCGCGTACCGTCCGCCTCCGGGTGCATTGCCGCCAAGGAGTACGTTGTAGCGCATGGCGTCCGCCGATTCCACGTCCGCCGCAAGCACGAACGAAGGCTTGTCGAGCCCGCAGCGACGCATATCTTCTGCAGTCGCCGCAAGCGTCTCAACGCCGGCCGCCTCAAGCCGCGCAAGCGCGGAAAGGACGCCCTTTACCGCCGCGTCCGCCACGCGCCGCACCGTCGGCGCGTCCGTGTCGCGCACCACGTCCCATGCTCTCCGTTCCGCGTTCCAACGAACCGCAGTGACGCTTCCGGCTCCGCCGCTGACGGATAGGCGACGCACCGACGAAGGATCGAGCACAAGCAGCGTCTTGGAACGCAGGTCGGCGAACGCGGCCTTGCCGCCCAGCAACGTCGGCGAAACTGCAAGCCCCGGGCGGTTTGTGACGGAGGTGGACACGCTGACCACTACACGGTCGTCGCCCGCCTTCTCGCCGTCGGAGACATCGTTCTGGCGCAACTTCAACAGCTTCTCCGCGAACGCAGCGGCTTTGCCCTGGTCGGCCGGCGCGACTACAGGCGCCTCGATTCGCCAAATTCCGTTTGTGCCGCGCGCGAGCACGTATACGGAGGCGCCAGCCATGATTGAAAGCGACCTCACCGTTTCGCCGTCCGCCAGCGGGAACACGCGCGTATCGCGCAACGATTCGCCACCGGCCCGGCAGCGTTCGGCAAGTTCCGATTCGAGTTTCACGACCGAAGTGCCGTTGCGTATGAGCGCCCACACGAGATTGGTCCCGGCCGAACGTCCGAACACCACCTGCTCGGACGTCCCGACCGCACCGCGAACGATTACGGACAACCCGGCGTCCAATCCGTAGGGAACAAGATCTTCCGCCTTGAAACCGCCGGACGGCACCGTCGGCCTGGCGGCGGACGGAATTTCAAAAGCCGCCACTCGCGCCGACACAAGGCGATCCACCAGCGAACCCACTGCCGCACCGTCGGCCGGCGCAACCGCAGGAGAGTGTATCGACCAGGTCCCGCCGTCGCGCACAAGCCGCAAGGCAGGCTTGTCCGGCATGCGTATGTCAAGCCCTGCAATTTCGTCGCGCGGGCACGTCAACACCCCGCGTTCCCGGAATTCGTCCAGACTACGGGGAATCAACGCAAAGGCGGAATACGGAAGCACGCAGACGCGGCGGGTTTCCTCGACGTGCGCATACACCTCGCCGCCGGACGGCGACACGCGCCCGAAAGCGACGCCGAATATCCGGCTCCCCGCCTGCAGCATGACGCGCAGAGACATTCTGTCTATCCCGAAATCGTCCAGAGTCTCGCCCATTTCATGAAGCTCTCCCTCCGAGCGCATGTCCGTCACACTGACGAGAGTAAGCGCATCCAGAAGGCGCATCACGGCGGATGTATCTGCCGCGATTTCAAATGGATTCGTAATATTCCAGGCTCCATCGACGGTGCGGACGAGACGGATGACATCCTTGTTGTTGATCTGGACGCTGCACGCATCGACAAGCTTCGGGTTGACTGCGCAAAGCACCGACGACGCCTCCGCGCTTGCCAGCACGGAACGACGCGACTGCATTCCAGACCAGACAAGAAACCCGCCCGTCAGCAGAATGCCGACAAGAAAGAACAGTATCGATCTGACGTTGCTCATGCGCCTTTCCTCCTCCTTATGGCGGCAGCAAACGCCAACAGCATCATGGCAGAGGCCGGGCCCAATGCGGCGACAAGGCCGAAACGCACCCATCCAGACCTGTCGAGACCCGTGGCCACAACGCTATCCGGCGTGCGCGATTCGGCCACGGCGTCTAGGCCGGCGAGCCATGCGACGGCGTTGAGCAGGAAGTCGCGGTTGGCGTTCGCCCTGCGCTTGAGGGCGCCGTTTACGGCAAAGGCGGAATCTCCAACCACGACAATCCGCGTTGGACGAAAAGCGAGGTCTTTGGCCGCACCTCCTCCGCGTTCAAGCGCTGCCGCGACCACAAGCGGGCCTTTCGGCTCGACCGTCGGGTCGAAAACCCATGGCCTCGACGATGCGTCGGACTCGCCCCAGCTCTCCGCCCCCGTCCTTGCAAGCGCCGTGAAACCCGCCCTGTCCAGCGTGTTTGTTCCGTCAGACGCTGGAACAAGAACCGAAGCGTTTTCGAAAAACAGCGTACACCCGGCAAGCGGGCGTGTCACGGCGTGGCCGCCAAGGTCGGAGACGAGCACGTCCGAACCGCTGAACGTGCGCGATGGCGACACCGCCATGAACGGCAGCTGCCGCACCCCCCAGTCCGCAAGCAGTGATCCAACGCCGGCATTGGGCGACTGCGAGGTCAGCACGAGCATCCGCCCGCCTGCGTGCAGATATCCGTCAAGCCGCAGAAGCTCCGTCCGCGAAAACGGCTCTCGCGCTCCGGCCACCAGCAACACGGCACAGTCGTCGGGAATCGACGCCGCATACACGAGATCGAGATCTTTCACGCGGTAACCATCCTGGCGAAGTTCGCGCGCGAGGTCGCTCATTCCAAATTGAGCGTCGTAGGATGACGCGGAAGTTTCGCCGTGCCCTACGGTACAATACACCGTACCGCGCCGTCCGC
>JAFPNP010000270.1 GCA_017411125.1 Kiritimatiellia bacterium | reverse complement strand
CTTGAGAAAGTGGTGTCCGGCCCGTGCAACAACCAGAACGCATGTTGGCTGCCGGACGGCGGTATCGCGTTCACGAGCGACCGCAAGCCGGCGTTCGCCTATTGCTGGACTTCAACCTCTCCCGTTCTCTACCGTGCCGACGGAGACGGGCGCAACGTGACGCGTCTTTCCGCGAACTATCTTACGGACTTCACGCCGTCCGTAATGTCCGACGGGCGGATTCTGTTCAGCCGGTGGGAGTATGTGGACCGTCCTGCAATCCCGATCCAGAGCCTGTGGGCCATCCAGCCGGACGGTACTGGGCTTTCCGGCGTGTTCGGGAATCGCGTGCTCTCGCCGGCGACGTTCATGTTCGCGCACGACGTTCCGGGGCGTCCGGGCACGTATCTTTGCATAATGACCTCGCACAACGGCCCGTGCAACGGAGCGGTGGGGCTAGTCGACGTGTCGCTTGGCGGCAACTCGCAGAAGGCGATCCGCAATCTCACGCCGGAAGTCAATGTGCCGCCGGTGGAGGATGGCATACGCGGCAACGGGATACGCGGCCCGTACACCACTCCGTATCCGATTGACGGCGAGCGGTATCTCGTGTCGCGCCAGGGCGAGGTGCAGTTGCGCCGGTACGATTCGCAACACGTCCAGACGCTTCTCAAGTCCTGCCCAGACGGCCTCGGCTGGTATTCGCCGCAGCCGGTCGCGCCGCGCGGCAAGCCTGCCGTGCAACGCGCCAACGTGCGCAACGGGAACATCGGCCCGCTTGCGGAAGTCATCGTACAGGACGTATACATCGGCCTCGAGGGACACGTGAAGCGCGGTGAAATAAAACGCATCGCGGTGGTGCAGGAGATGGAAAAGGATATCCGCGCCGAGACGAGCAAGCGGCAGTTCGGTTTCCAGTTCCCGGTGGTCAGCTGCGGCGCGACGTATGCGCCGAAAAGGGTATGGGGCTTTGCCGACGTGGAGGCCGATGGAAGCGCCCACTTCCTCGCTCCTGCGAACGTTCCTATATACTTTCTTCCGTTGGACGCGGAGGGACGCGCTCTCCAGCGGATGCGCACGTTCACGCACTTCATGCCCGGGGAGAGGCAGAGCTGCATCGGCTGCCATGCCGACCGCAACTATGTTTCCATTTCGCCTGCCCAGATCGGCAAGTCCATCGCCGCGCAGCGTCCCGCCGCCCGTCTGGTGCCGCCGCAGTGGGGCAGCGACAACGGTTTCAGCTTCGCGCGCACCGTGCAGCCCGTCCTCAATCGCCACTGCGTCAAATGCCACAGCGGCGCGGAGGGAGCCCCCGAGCCGGAGCTGACGGGCGACCGCACGGACTACTTCAACGTCGCATATGAAAATCTCGCCCGGAAGGGCACCGGCGCGGAAAGCGGCGGCGACGTGAGGGCCTACATGAAAAATTTCGGAAAGAACAAGTATACCAGCTGGATTCCAACCTTCAACGGTCTGGAGGAGAACATCCTTTGGATAACGCCAAAGACGTGGGGCAGCCCGGTGAGCCTTCTTTCCAAGATTGTGGCGTCGGGCCACCCGGACAAGAGCGGAAAGCCTCGCGTCTGCATGACGGACGACGAGCGACTGCGCATCCACATGTGGATCGATCTGGACGTTCCATACTACGGCACGTCGCAAAGCAGGCAGAACGATCTGCGCGGATGCCGCCGCGTGCTGCCGCGCTCCATTACGGATACGGTGCGCGATATCGAGAAGCGCAGAGGCGTGAAGCTTCCTTATCAGTTCTACGTGCGCTACGACCATCCCGAACGCAACGCATGGTTGAAGGAGGGGCTTGCGAAGGGCGTGTTCAAAGGCAAGGACGATCCCGACTACAGGCGGCTTCTTGCCGAAATAGAGAAGGCGCGTCCAATGCTAGACCTCCGCAACGACGTGGACATCCGCGACGTGCTGCAGGGTGGCCAGTAACGTCAGCGGGCGAATACAATATCCGGCGGAGGCGGCGCGGCTACCGTGATTCGCCGTCCGGTGACAGGGTGAGGGAATTCCAGCATAGCGGCGTGCAGAAGTAGACGACGCGGGCGGACGGCGAGGCGCCGGTCGCGTACGGCGTCGCCGTACAGCGTATCGCCTGCGATTGGATGGCCTAAATAAGCCGAATGCACCCTTATCTGGTGCGTGCGGCCGGTCAGGATGGTGAACTCCACTAGCGCCAGCGGGCCGTTGCGTCCGAGAGTGCGCCAGAGTGTCTTGGCTGGCTTCCCGTCATGTTCCACTACCGCCATGCGCCGCGCGTCCCATGCTTTGCGTCCGATGAGCGTCTCCAGTTCTCCGTTGCGCGGGTTTGGAGCGCCATGCAGCACGGCAAGGTAGACTTTGCGCACGATGTCGTGAGTTTCGAACGCCTGCCTCAGGGCGATGTACGCCCGTTGCGTCTTGGCGGCCACCAATGCGCCGCTCGTTTCGATGTCCAGGCGATGGACGATTCCCGGCCTGTCGTGGCTCCCGACGTTTGCTATTGACGGACATCTCGCGACTAGCGCATCCGAGAGCGCACCGGCTTCATGGCCGGGCGACGGATGGACTGGCATTCCCGACGGTTTGTTTACCGCTACGATGTCCGCATCCTCGTAAAGAATGTCCAGAGGAAGGGCTTTCATCCATTCTGGCGGGCAACACGTGCCACGATGCGCGACGCGCCAAGGTTTTTCATGCCGAGTGCGCACAGGATCCGACCGACAACGCCGTCAGCCTCCGCGCGGATTTCCTTTACTTCAAGGCCGCTCTTCGCGCAGAGCGCGCGGAAGTCTTTCAGCGTGACCACGTGGATGTTCGGCGTGTCGTACCACTCGAACGGCAGCTGCGGGTTGACGGGAAGATGCCCGGTGAAGAGCAGAAGCAGCCGGATTCTGTACGATGCGAAATTGGGGAAGGAAACGACTGCTTCCTTTGCTTTGTCCAAAAGGCGCGTGAGCAAGTCGCGAGGGTACTTCACCGTCTGCAGCGTTTCGGAAAGGACGGCGACGTCGTAGGCGCCGTCCGGGATGATGTCCAATCCGGCGTCCGCGTCGTCGAACAGCACGTCAAGCCCGTCGCCGACGCCGACGGCGATCTTGTCGCCGTCGATTTCGATGCCGGTACCGCGCACCCGTCTTTCGTCGCGCAGCAGATGCAGCAGCGAACCGGAGCCGCAGCCTACGTCCAGCACGCGGGAGCCATCCGGCACAAGCGCCATGACAGGCGCCAGCGCAGCCTTCTTGGCATCGGGGATCTGCCGGGCGGCGTCGCCGAAGAAACCGCCCATCAGTTTGCCGAGCTCCTTGGTGTGCGTGAGGAAGCCGTCGTGCCCCACTTTGATGTCGAGGTGGGCATATGAGGCGGACTTGCCCTGCCGCAGCATTCCGGAGGCGATTGTCCGGCTTTGATCCTCGGAGAAAAGCCAGTCGCCGGAAATCGAGACGAGCAGTAGGCGCGACGTTATGCGGCGGCACACTTCGTCGAGCGAGCCGTATTTCGCAGCCGCGTCGTACCGGTCCATCGCGTGCGTTATCTGCAGGTAGGAGTTGGCGTCGAAGCGGGCGAGGAATTTGCGCGCCTGGTACTCGAGGTAGCTTTCGATGGCGAAGGTCGTGCCGAAGTGCGCGGCGTGTTCGTCGAGCCATTCTTTGCCGCGCTTGAGCCAATCTTCCTGCGGTTTGCGGCCGAAGCGTCGGTTGAGAAGGTCGAGCGAGAGGTATGTTATGTGCGCGACCTGCCGGGCCTGGGCAAGGCCCATGAGCGGGCCGGGGCCGTCGTCGTAGTAGTCGCCGCCTTTCCATCCCGGATCGAGGGTGATCGCGTAGCGGCCGACGATGTCGAAGGCGAGCGCCTGCGCGTTGAGCGCGGCGCCGGAGGCGATCATCACGGCCTTGTCCACTTCGCCGGGATGCGCCGCGATCCATTCCATT
>JAFPNP010000269.1 GCA_017411125.1 Kiritimatiellia bacterium | reverse complement strand
TTGAATTTTATGGGGATGGACTTTGACAACCCAAAAATGATGGGGCAATCGCCTGTCATGCACGGCGGATTGCAACGCTACAACAAAGGCGAAAAGAGGACAGGCTACGCCGATTGCGATAATGCCAAGTTCCAATCCTATCTGACCCCCATCTTCGCGGAAGCCCTGCGCGTCGCAAAGCCCGGCGCGCACCTTCTCGCCTTCGGCGGCACCCGCACCTACCACCGCCTCGTCTGCGCCATAGAGGACGCGGGGTGGGAGGTACGCGACTGCATCATGTGGGTCTACGGAAGCGGATTCCCTAAAAGCCTTAATGTCTCAAAGGCAATAGCAAAGAGAGCAGGTGGCGACCTAACAGCCAGAGCAGCCATAGAGTTCATGTGCAAGCGACGGGAGGAACTTGGTATGTCCCGTATTGAGTTTGAGAAATGCATCTTTGGCAGGTCAGATGGTAATGTCCGCAACTGGGAGGATGGCATAAGCCTTCCAAAGCCAGGGTTGTGGCCGAGCATAAAGAAAGCCATGCAGTTAGAGAGCACCCCATTCGATGCCGTTATGGAGAGGGGCGACAGGGAGGTTGGACGAGAGACTGGGTCATTTGGCTATCAGAAGGATGGCGAGAGGTGGGAGGAGGAACGCGTCCTGCGCGAAGCCACTACGGAGATGGCAAAAGAGTGGGACGGCTGGGGGACTTGCCTCAAGCCCGCTTGCGACCCCATCGTCGTCGCCCGCAAGCCCCTCGAAGGAACGGTAGCCGCCAATGTCCTCAAGTACGGCACGGGCGCAATCAACATAGACGCCTGCCGCGTGCCGACGGAAAACGAATCGGTCTCCAACCATTCGCGCTCCGCCGAAGCCGCCATCAGTAAGGGCAAGTATGGCGACAGCAAGGCGCAGGAGACATACCAGACCGCAGGACAGCAACTTGGTCGCTTCCCCGCGAACCTGATACACGACGGCTCGCCCGAAGTCCTCGCCTGCTTCCCCGAATCCAAGGGGCAGTGCGGCGCGGTCAAGGGCACAGAGCCGTCACGCACAGGCTCCAACGGCATCTACGGCAACTACAACGGGCAGCACACCATGTCGCCTCGCGGTGACACAGGTTCAGCCGCCCGCTTCTTCTACTGCGCAAAAGCCTCCCGCTCCGAACGCGGCGAAGGGAATGTTCACCCGACCGTTAAGCCCCTCGCCCTCATGCGCTACCTCGTCCGCCTCGTCACACGCAAGGGCGGCATAGTCCTCGACCCCTTCATGGGAAGCGGCACGACCGGTGTCGCCGCGATTCAAGAAGGGATGCAATTCATCGGCATCGAGCGCGACCCGCACTATTACGAAATCGCCACGCGCCGCATCTCCGCCGCGAAACCCGAACCGCCCACCCTAACCCAACAGGAACTCCCGCTATGAACAAATCCAACATCATAAAAACCAGCTTCAACCGAAAAGTGTTGCGGTCAAGCGACACCAACGTCTTCAAGTTCGTCTTCACAAAACCAGACGTTGCCGTCGAGGCCGTCCTCTACCGATACGGCTCGTTTCGCAAGCGAACGGTCATCTGCTGTTCGACGCAATGCGGATGTCCCGTGGGATGCTCCTTCTGCGGCACGGGCCGCGGATTCGTCCGTTCGCTGTACTCGGACGAGATAGTCGATCAGATCCAGCAGGTGATGGAGATTGTCGAGAAAGATTGCCCATCTTCGGAAATCGAGAAGTTCCAGATAATGTTCATGTCGATGGGCGAGCCGTTCCTGAACTATCGGAATCTGCACGATGCGATCGTCAGGCTCCACGAGACATATCCGACGGCGCAGCTCCTTGTGTCCACCTCGGCACCGTCGGTGCTCGCGAGCGCCAAATATCCGTTCTCGGAGTTCTGCGATATGTCGAGATCCATTCCGAAAATCGGCATTCAGTTCTCGGTGCATGAAAGCACGGACGAGGCCCGGTACAGGTTGATTCCGACACCGACGTGCAGCCTTGAGCAGATTGCCCGGCTCGGAGAAACCTGGGCCGCGCGCACGTCGCGCAAGCCGTTCTACAACTATTGCGTCCACGCCTGGAACTCGAGCGACGCGGACGTTGCGCGGCTTGTGTCCCTGTTCAATCCGGCTGTATGGGAAACGACGCTTTCGGTGATATGCGAGAAAAACGAAACCGTAAAAGCGTCCCACGAGCGCCAGCTTCCGTTGATATGGGATTTCTCGCGGAGGCTTCTTAAAAGGGGCGCGTCCGTGAGGATTTTTGACCCGGCCGGCCAGGATGACATCGGCGGCGGATGCGGACAGCTTTGGTTCTTCCAGAAATGGCTGCGCGAACACAGGAGCAAGTGAGAAATGAACAAATCCTACAACATGAACATTGACACCGGCGAGAAGACGTGGCTCACCCCGCCGCACATCATCGAAGCCCTCGGACCGTTCGACCTCGACCCGTGCTGTCCGCCCACGATGCCGTGGCGCACCGCGACGCGCATGGTCCATTGGCCGGAAGACGGCTTGAAGGTCGATTGGACGGGCAAGCGCGTCTGGTGCAACCCGCCCTACGAACGCGACGCCATGCCGTTTCTTGGCAGAATGGCCGTGCATGATGGAGGCGGCATTTTGCTCATCTTCGCCCGCACCGACACCTCGGCGTGGCAGGACTGCATATCCCCCTACGCCTACGGTATCCTGTTCCTTCGCGGACGGCTTCGCTTCTGCCGCCCCGACGGAACGCCCGGAGAGACGGCTACGGCGCCCTCTGCACTCGTCGCGTACTCCGAACGTGACTTTGCCCGTCTCCGCGAGAGCGGTCTCAGAGGGACGTTTTTGCGCGTCTCATAACAACCAACTGAAAGGAGAATCCAAATGACACCAGACACACCCAAGAACGACCTCGTGAACCACCCGCGCCACTACACTAAGGGCGGCGTGGAGTGCATTGACGCGCTGGACGCCGCAACCGTCGGCAAGCCGCCGGACGAGGCGATATGCGTCGCAAACGTAATCAAGTACCTCTGGCGGTACGAGGAGAAGGAGCCCCTGCGCTCGCTCCAGTCTGCGCGGTGGTATCTCGACCGCCTTATCGGAAAGGTGAGGAACAAGAAACTCGGCAAATGGTCCGATCAGGAGGCCGCGACATGACTTTAAACATCATCCCCGATTCGTCGAGAGGTAATCTTGCCGTCAACCGTGCAATGTGCGAGCGTTTTGTCGTACAGAGCCGCTCTGGGAACCATTGGCCATGCTTTAAATGTCCGTTCGCAAAACCATTTCACGATATACACTATTTTGAACCTACATACGCATGTCCACACGGCATGTGGCATTTTTCACTCTTCGACCCGGACAATGACAATCTGCATTTCCGTTTCGATGTTCCCAAGCGTAAAGATACCGACTGCCTCAAACCATAGTATGCGCATAGCAATCCATAGCGTTGACGGGCACAACTACCCAAACCTCGCGCTCACCGATAACTCAATTCAACCGTCCGCAGCGCTGCGCCGCCTTGCGAGGTGGTGCAACCGTGCTTGGATTCGTAAGTCTTGCAAGTTTAAGGATCGTCGGTAGTTTTGCGCCGTGCCAGCAATGGCGCGGCTCTCTTACGCCGACTGCTGCCCCTCCGCCGCAAAGCACTTCGGCCAGATCCTGAAGTACGCCTCGCCCTCGGCCTTGCTCGCAAGTCCGCAGTAGTTTTCGGCGCGATACTTCGCGCTCGTCCCCACGATGGCCTGCGTCTTGGCCGGATCGCCGAACGCGGCGACATGATAGGTGATGAACGTATGCCGTCCGCAGTTCTGGAACACGGGAATATTGTGCTTCCGCGCCAACTT
>JAFPNP010000268.1 GCA_017411125.1 Kiritimatiellia bacterium | reverse complement strand
TGGGCGCAGGTGAACGGACGCAATGCGCTTGACTGGGAAGAACGTTTCAAGCACGACGTGTGGTACGTGGACCACATGTCGATCATGCTTGACTTGAAGATACTTTTTCTGACGGTGGCGGCCGTGTTTGCCGCCCGCGGCATAACCGGAGAAGGTTCGGCAACGATGGCCGCCTTCTCCGGCAGATGCGGGATTCAACCCCACATCTCGCGATCCCAGGGCGAACGCATCGACTGATAGAGGAAGCGGTCTGCGGCTGGATCGTCTTTCGCGCGGAGCGCGACGGGGTCGAACTCGAAACCTCGTCCGAGGCGTTCGGCGACGATTGCGAGATTGAACATCGTGCAGCTGCGGAATCCGTTCTGCTCGTTGAGGCAAAACTGCTTGCGCGTACGCACGGAGTCCATGAAGTCGGTCTGCTGCGGCGCGGGCTCCGGCAGTTCGGCGAGCTTGGCGAGAACCTTCTCTTCGGGCCACCAGCCGTTGGCGTCCTTGATGCGCAGCGTCTTGCCGCCCGCTCTCTTGTACACGCAGAGGCCGTTGGAGCCGCGAAGGAGCGGCTCGTCCTTGAGCGACTCGTCGCCGTCGAGGATGACGGTCATGCCATCGGCGTAGGTGAGCGTGATGCGGTCGAAACGTCCGACGGCTTCCGGGTGCTGTTTCGGGCCGACGTAGTCGACTTTGACCGGGCTGGTGTCGTCCTTGCAGAGAAGATACTGCAGCGGATCGAGATAGTGCTGCGCCATGTCGCCGAGGCCGCCGGCGTCGTAATCCCAGTAGCCGCGGAACGTCGCCAAGGCGCGATGAGAAGTATATGGTTTCCAAGGAGCAGGGCCGAGCCACATGTCCCAGTCGAGATCCGCCGGAACCGGCTGCGGCGCGGCGTTGACATGGCCGGACCAGTAGAACTTCCAGCTGAAACCCTGCCCCGCTCCGAACACGCAGCGCAACGGGCCTTTTCCGAGCAATCCGTTTTCGACAATCTGGCGGATCGGCTTCACGGGCGTGCCGAAGCCGTAGAACGTCTCCTTGAAACGGAACCACGTGTTGAGGCGGAACATGCGTTTGCTGGCCTGTACGACTTCCATCACGCGCTTGCCTTCGCCGACCGTGCGCGTCATGGGCTTTTCGCACCAGATGTCCTTGCCAGCCTTTGCGGCCATGACGCTCTGGCATCCGTGCCAATGCGGCGGAGTGCAGATATGGACAATGTCCACATCCTTGTCTGCAAGCAGTTCGATGAAATTCTTATAACCCTTGATCTTGCCTTTGCCCTGTTTCTCGGCTAGGGCGAGACCGGCTTTGACGCGGGATGCATACGGATCGCAGAGACCGATCAGCCTCGATCCGGTGAAGCCGAAATGGTTGCCAGAGTGCGCGATGCCGCCGAAACCGATGAGCGCGCGCGTAAGCTGGTTGGAGGGCGCGGCAGCGCCGCGGAGAACGCTCGCCGGCGCAATGGAGAACAGCGACATCGCAGCCGCGTTCTTGATAAAACCTCTTCTGTTTTGCATGGACATCCTTTCGTTCGTCGTTTTATTTTCCCCTGCATTCCGTTTACCATTCCGGCCAGGGATGACATCACAAAGCGTTCCGCCCATTGCATTTTCCATGCCGGGCGAAACGCTTCTATGCGAATGTCAGGCGGTTCCTTTGAACCGCCTGACGCATTCATCACTTCGCGAGCGCGGCGGCAACGTCGGCCAAAACCTGGCGAAGAGCCTTCGGAACGCGGTGCGCGGTGGCGGACTTGACGGTGGAATCCTTGGACGGCTTTGCGTCGTACTCGTCGTAGGACGCTCCTACAGTCGCGATTTCCTTTTTCCAGCCCTCGACGTCGACCTTGAGGATTTCCTCCAGATCGGCCTTGACGACGTGGAACTTGGCCGTCTCGTCGTTGTTGGCGAGATCGATGTCCTTGGCGAACGGGATGTTGCCGATCGCGGTCTCGTTGGCTTTGACCTGGCCTTCGATGCGCTGGCAGATCCACTTGAGCACGCGGCTGTTGTCGCCGAAGCCCGGCCACATGAAGCGACCGTCGTCGCCCTTGCGGAACCAGTTCACGAAGTAGATCTTCGGGAGCTTGGTCGCGTCGGCGGAGGTGCGTTCCATCTCGAGCCAGTGCTGGAAGTAGTCGGCCACGTTGTAGCCGAAGAACGGAAGCATCGCCATCGGGTCGCGGCGGACCTGGCCGATCTGGTCGGAGATGACGGCGGCGGTGACCTCGGAGCCGGCGGCGGAACCCATGAACACGCCGTGCGTCCAGCTCTTGGCCTCGTTCACCAGCGGAATCGTCGAAGGGCGGCGTCCGCCAAAGAGAATCGCGTCGATCGGCACGCCCGTGGGCTTCTTGTTCCAGAGACCGTTGAAGCCGGCCTTGTCGAGCACTGGACAGTTCTCCGCCGGAGCGGTGAAGCGGCTGTTCTTGTGGGCGGCGACGTATTTGGCCTCCTTGATCTCCGCCTTCGTCATACCGGGCTTCGGACCCATGCGGTACGGATCGTCGGCGCAGACGTAGCAGGGATTGCCCTTCCAGTCGATGCCTTCCTTCGGAGCCTTGACGCCCATGTCCTCCCACCAGATGTCGCCATCGGGAGTGAGCACGACGTTCGTGAAGATCGTTCCCTTCTTGCAGCTCTTGAGTGCGTTCGGGTTGGAATCCATCGACGTGCCGGGAGCGACGCCGAAGAAGCCGTTTTCCGGGTTGATGGCGTAGAGACGTCCGTCGTCGCCGGGCTTGAGCCACGCAATGTCGTCGCCGATCGTCTGGAGCTTCCAGCCGGGAAGCTTGGGCAGCATCATGGCGAGGTTCGTCTTGCCGCAGGCGGACGGGAACGCCGCCGTGACGTGGTACTGCTTCTTTTCGGGGCTGGTGAGCGTGAGGATGAGCATGTGCTCGGCCATCCAACCCTCGTCCTTGGCGAGCTTGGACGCGATGCGCAGCGCAAAGCACTTCTTGCCGAGGAGGGCGTTGCCGCCGTAGCCGGAGCCGAACGACCAGATCTGGCGTTCCTCGGGGAACTGCGTGATGAACTTGTCCTCGATCCGCTTGGCGCACGGCCACGCGACGTCCTTCTGGCCCTTCTTGAGCGGAGCGCCGACGGAGTGGATGCACGGGATGAAGTCGCCGTCCTTGCCGAGGTGCTTCATCACGGCGTCGCCGGTGCGCGTCATGATGTTCATGTTCACGACAACGTAGGGCGAATCGGTGATCTCGATGCCGTATTGGGTGATCGGGTTGCCGATCGGACCCATGGCGAACGGAATCACGTACATTGTACGGCCCTTCATGCAGCCCTTGTAGCTCTTGAGCATGAGCTTCTTCATCTGGTCGGGATCCATCCAGTGGTTGGTGGGACCCGCGTCTATCTCTTTCTTCGAGCAGATGAAGGTGCGGCCCTCCACGCGCGCCACGTCGCTCTCGTGCGAACGGGCGAGGTAGCACTCCGGCCTCGTCTTGGGGTTCAGCTTGATGAACTGTCCCTTCTTGACCATCATCTCGCAGATGTCGAGATGCTCTTTCTTCGTGCCTTTCACGACCACGATCTTGTCGGGCGTGCAGACCTTGTTCCACTTGTCAACCCACGCGAACACCTTCGCGTTGGCGAATTTGGGCGTACTAGCCATTTTTGTATTTACTCCTTATGCCTTCTTCGCGATGTCTACGATCGTCTTGAAGCCCTCCGGATCGCGGATGGCGATTTCGCTGAGCATCTTGCGGTTGATCGCGACGTTGGCCTTTGCGAGGCCGGCGATGAACGCGCTGTAGCTCATTCCTTCGGCGCGGGTCGCCGCGTTGATGCGGGCGATCCAGAGCTGGCGGAAATCGCGTTTCTTGAGCTTGCGGTGGATCGTCGCAAGGCGGCGGGCGCGGTCTACGGCCTCGGTCGCGGTGCGGAAAGTCTTGGAGCGGTGGCCGCGGAATCCTTTCGCCAGTTCAAGGCGCTTGCGGCGGCGTTCGCGGGACGCGGGGGCGTTTGTTGCACGTGACATTGTTCATTCCTCCTTATGCGTATGGCTGCATGCGGTGCATTGTTTTCACGACGGTAGCGTCGGTGACGGTTATGCCACGGAGGTTGCGTTTGCGTCCGCGGCTCTTGTAGCCGTTCAGGTGGGCCTTGCCGCCCTGGGAACGCATAACCTTGCCCGTAGCCGACATTTTCATGCGCTTTGTCGCGCACTTCTTTGTTTTCATCTTAGGCATTTGTTTGTCCTTTTTGTTTGCTCCTTACCGGCCAGGCAGTCGGTTACGGCCTGGTCCAGACGGAAAATTGGAGGGTAGTTTACCAAAAACGGCGTGTTTTGTCAAACCTGCGGAACGCCGCTTTCGTCGGTTCACTTCCCGGCGGGACACATGGTACAGTGCCGGCAGTCGAGATTCACCGGCAGCGGCGCGGGTTCGCCGTGTCTGCGCGCGCGCACGGCTCCGACATGGTTGATGAGCGCAAGCAGCAGCCCGAGGACGATGAACCCGCCGGCGGGAAGAATCGCGAGAACCACGGTGTCGGAATAGATGTTCTTCACGGCAATATCGCCCCACGCCGTAAGCGAGCCGGAGCCTATGATTTCGCGCACCGACGCCACGAGCGCAAGCGCGAGCGTGAACCCGACGCCGGCGCCGAGGCCGTCGGCCAGGGAGTCCAGCACGCCGTTCTTGCACGCGAACGCCTCGGCGCGCCCGAGAATGATGCAGTTCAC
>JAFPNP010000267.1 GCA_017411125.1 Kiritimatiellia bacterium | reverse complement strand
GTGCTCAAGTTTTACGGCTTGAAGACGCTCAAGGGGTCCGAGGATTTCATCTCCGACAAGGCTTTGGCGGACTTCTGCAAGAAGTTCGAGAACGGCAAAGACGTGAAGGTCGAGTTCTCGAAGTCGCTTGAAAGCACGGGCAATTACAAGTTCTTTAAAGCGACGATAGAAGATAAAGCGACGATAGAAGAGAAATAAGGTGTTTGTGCCGGTGGAGGCCGAAAAACGAAATAGGCACGGTGGAGTGGACTTGCGCATCTGGTTCGATTGTGATATAATACACACTCACTTTTCAACCCGAAAGGAACAAAAACATGAAGATGATGTGGCAGCCCTCGAAGATCAAACGCGCAAGGAAGATTGGTTTCCGCGCTCGTAAGGCGACCAAGGGCGGTCGCAAGGTGCTTGCGAACCGCCGTGCAAAGGGGCGCAAGCGTCTTACGCAGGTCTAAGGACGGTTGCGCGCCATGTCCACGCGGCTCTCCGGAAAGAAGTACAAGAACGTCTTCGACCGGGGGCGTCCGCTGCGCGGTCGCCTCATGACCGCGTGGGCGCTGCGTTCGGAGGACGCCGGCAGACAAGCCGGCGTCGTCGTTTCCAAGAAGAGTTTCCATGACGCGACCGATCGCAACCGCGCGAAAAGGATATTGCGCGAAGGATTTCGCCTTTTGGCGGACGAGATGCCGCCGGACGTCGATTGGGTGCTCGTGGGGCGGAGTTCCCTTAGGGGAAGGCATACGGTGGACGTGATGTGCGAACTGCGGTATCTGGCGGGAAAATGCGCGCGCTTGTGATTGCATGCATCCGGGCATATCAGGTCGTTCTGTCGCCGCTGTTCCGTGGATGCTGCCGCTTCGAGCCGAGCTGCAGCAACTACGCCGTCGAGGCGATAGGCGTGCATGGCGTTTTCAAGGGTGTTTTGCTTGGCGCGTGGAGGGTGTTGCGGTGCCACCCGTTCGGAGCGCACGGGTACGATCCCGTGCCGTTGAAGGGCAGATGGCGCAATGATTGCGCAAAATGGGAGAATGATAGAAACGATGAACAAGACCGATAAACTTGTCGCCGCCTTGCTTGGCTTGCTGCTTGCCGGTTATGTGTGGCATTCATTCAATGAATCGAAAAAGGCGTCCGAGGCGCAGGCGCAATATTTGCGCGACCTGGCCGAGTGGGAAAAGGCGCATCCTGAGGAGGTCGCGCGGGAGAAGGCCGCCGCCGCGGCGAAGGAGAAGGCCGCCGCGCCGGCGCAGACGTCCGAAGCTAGGCCGTCCGGTTCCGCGAAGGCGGAAAAGCCCCGTCCGCCCGAACGGCTGGTGACGCTCACCAATGCGCAGGGGAAGGCGGCTTTCGTGTTCTCGACGCGCGGCGCTGCGCTCAAGTCGGCCACGCTGTTCGAATTCGCCACGCGTGCCGGCGAGAGGGGCGAGGACAATCCGCCGCTTTCGCTCGATTTCTCGTCCGCCCCCGCTCTGGCGCTCGACGGAGTGGACGGTCTTGCGCCCGACGCGGACTGGTCTGTGAAGGAGCTGACGGCGACGGGCGTCGTGTTCGCCGCCGGAACCGTCACGCGGAGGATTTCCGTTCTTGACGACTACCGGATCGGCGTGGAGGAGGATTTTGGCGGAGCGCGTGCCGCCTCGTCCACGAAGCTTTCCCTCGGCGTGATGCAGCGTGGTTCGAAGGACGGAATATTGTCCATAGACTCGATGCTTTTGGAGGGCGAGAAACCCGGCGTGCGGCATTGGGACGAGGAGGCGCCGCTGCAGGGATATCTTTCAAGCGGCGTGAGCGGTGGGTGCAGCTGCTCCGGAAGCAATGCGGCGGCGCTTCTTTCGCCCACCGCGACGCAGTCCGTTCCAGGCGCGTCCAAATGGATCGCGGTCAAGAACGGATATTTCGTCTCGGCGCTGTTCGGCTGTTCGGAAAATCCGTCCGGGTTCACCGCTACGGTCGCGCGCGACGTTTCTGCGAAGGAGTACGCGCCGCAGTCCGTCGCGGCGGCGGCGGAATTCAAGACTCTCGGTGCGAAGCGTTCCTACACGTTGTACGTCGGCCCGAAACGGCAGTCGCTGCTTTGGGATCTGGGCTTGCAGGACGTTATGGAGTTCGGCATGTGGCGCTGGCTTTGCTACGGGCTTGTGTGGGTGCTGAATCTGTTCTATGCCATGATTCCTAACTATGGCGTGGCGATTATACTGCTGACGGTTCTAGTGCGGCTCGTGTTCTGGCCGCTCACGCACAAGTCCACGATCGGGATGCGGAAGATGCAGGAAATCCAGCCGCTCATGAAGGAGCTGCAGGCGAAGTACAAAGGCAACCCGCAGCGTCTGCAGCAGGAGACGTGGCAGCTATATCGCGAGCACAAGGTGAATCCGCTTTCGAGCTGCCTTCCGATGATTGTGCAGATTCCGGTGTTTTTCGCGTTGTTCGTCGTGCTGCGCGGCGCGGTGGAGCTGCGCTTCGCGCCGTTCCTGTGGATAAAGGACCTGTCGCAGCCGGAGGCGCTTGGCGCAGCGTCGTGGTTTCCGTTCTTCGGCGGGCTGAACATATTGCCGATACTCATGGCGGCCACGATGGCGCTCCAGAGCGCGCTGACGCCGTCCGCCGGCGACCAGAGGCAGCAGCGCATGATGATGGTGTTCATGCCGATCATGATGCTCGTGATGTTCTACAATTTCGCGAGCGCGCTGTCGCTGTACTGGACGCTGAGCCAGGTGCTGTCCATCGCGCAGATGTGGTGGATCAGGAAGAAGTATGGAACGCCGGCGGGGAAGAAGGCCGTCAAGGACGGCGTGACGGTGCCGGACGCGGTGGAGATGCCGCAGACGCGCCAGATGCGCCGCCACCATTCATGAGGGGATTGAAATGGCAAAGAGGATATTGCTCTTGAACGGGCCGAACCTTGCGCTGCTTGGCACGCGCGAGCCGGCGATATACGGTACGACCACGCTGGCGGACGTCGTCGCCGCCGTCCGCGCCGCCGCCGAGGCGCGCGGGTGGTCTGTCGACGACGTGCAGAGCGACGTGGAGGGCGAGCTCGTGCGGGCTATATGCGGGGCGCGCGGCGTCTACGACGGGATAATCCTGAACCCCGCCGCGTACACGCATACGAGCGTGGCGCTGCACGACGCCATCAAGGCGTGCGAGGTGCCGACCGTCGAGGTGCATCTTTCCAATGTCTACGCCCGCGAAGGATACAGGCACGAGTCGCTTACCGCTCCGGCGTGCGTCGGGCAGATATGCGGTTTCGGTCTGAAGGGCTATCTGCTCGCGCTGGACGCGCTGGCGTAGGGAGAAGGCGCCGTGCGTCCCGGATTCTGGCAGCTGGTCGTAATAATCGTGCTGGTCGTCGCGTTTTTCGGCGGTCCGCTCGGCGCGTTCCTGCGCGGGATCGGGCGGCGTTCCGCGCCGCCTCCTCCTCCGTCGCATCCGCCGCGCGGACGGAAGGTGAAGGCGTCGGAGGATATCGTGGACGCCGAGGTCGTCGAGCGGACGGGGAGACGCTGAATGATGCTGGGGCCGAAGTCCGGGATTGTGGTTGCGGTCGCCATGCTCGTGGCGAGCAATCTGTTCATGACGTTCGCGTGGTACTGGCATCTGCGGCTGCAGAAGCCGGGGGCTGCGAACTGGCCCATGTACGCGATCGTCCTCGTCAGCTGGCTCATTGCGCTCGTCGAGTACGTGATAGCGGTGCCGGCGAACAGAATCGGAGCGGAGTCGGGGCTGAACGTGGCGCAGTTGAAGATAATACAGGAGGTGATCACCGTCACGGTGTTCGTGCCGTTCATGCTCCTGTTCATGGGGGAGAAATGGCGTTGGGACTATCTCTGGGCTCTTCTCTGCATGGTCGGCGCTGTCTATTTCGTCAACCGCGCGCGGCTGTAGCCGGTTCGTGGCGGCGCAAGCCTTGCGGCAGCGGTACTGTTGTGGTATACTGTCGCCATGAGAAACCGCAGTTTTTGGCGGCGGTGCAGTATTTTCAAGTCAGTCAAACAAGGAGGAAAAAGTGGTGCAGAAAAACATGGGCAGGCGTTCGTTCCTGTGCAAAGCCGGGGGCGCTGCTGCGCTTCCGTACCTCGTGCCGGCGTCGGCGCTCGGACTTGACGGCGCGGTGGCGCCGTCCAACCGCATAGTCATGGCGGGAATCGGCCTCGGCCGGCGCGGCGGCGGCGTGTTCCGCGGATGGGTCCTTCCAGAAAAGGACGTGCAGTTCGTGGCGATATGCGACGTGTGGAAAGAAAGGCGCGACCGCATCAAGAACTGGACGGACGCGCACTACGGCAACAAGGACTGCAAGACCTACATCGACCTGCGCGAGATGCTCGCCCGCAAGGACATCGACGCCGTCCACATCGCGACCGGCGACCGCTGGCACGCGCCGGCCTCCATCATGGCCATGCGCGCCGGAAAGGACGTTTACTGCGAGAAGCCGTCCACCATGACCGTGCGCGAGGGTCAGGCGCTTGTCGCCACTTCCCGCAAGTACAAGCGCGTGTTCCAGGGCGGAATGCAGCGCCTCAGCGAGCCGAACTTCATCGTGTGCAACGAACTGCTGCGCCTCGGACGTCTCGGCGAGGTGAAGAAGGTCTACGCGCATCTCTACTTCGGCACGCCGCTATATCTGCAGCGCAAGTGGCTTCCGGCGCAGCAACAGCCGCCGCGCGAAGTCCTTGACTGGGATGCATGGCTCGGCCCGTGTCCGTGGCGTCCGTTCAACCGCCAGTATCTCACGCACTGGGTGAAACACTACGACTTCGGCACGAGCATCATCGGCGACTGGTGTTCGCACACCTATGCGCAGTGCCACGACGCGGTTGGAATGGAGGCGACTTCGCCGGTGTTCTACCCCGCCATGCACGCGGTCGAACCGAACGGGATGTCGCTGCGCTTCGCAAACGGAGTCGAGATGATCGCCGAGCAGCGCGGATGGCGCGGAACGTGCGGCGTGAGATACGTCGGCAGCGAGGGATGGGTGTCGTGCGCGGACGGCTACACGAGGCCGGACGTTTCGCGTCCTTCGCTTCTTTCCGACTACAACAAGATTCTAGCCGACTACTGCGCGCGCACGGGCTACACCACGCAGAACCACATGCGCCAGTTCCTGAACTCCGTGAAGTCTCGCGGCAAGACCGTCGCGAACGCCGTGCTCACGCACCGTTCGATGTCTTCCACCCACTGCGCCAACATCGCCCAGTGGCTCGGACGCGACATGCATTGGGATCCGGAAAAGGAGCAGTTCATCAACGACCCGGAGGCGAACCGCATGCTTGCGCGCGCCCAGCGCCCGGGATGGCAGATCGTTTGACGCGAAAACAGGGAAAAGGAAACAGTTGCAATGAAAAGACTTTTGATCGTTTGCGCCGCCGTGTCGGCGTGCGCTTGCGCTTGGGCAGACCTTGAAGGGCAGCCTGTATACAAGATGACCGAGGCCCAGCTGGTCGAG
>JAFPNP010000266.1 GCA_017411125.1 Kiritimatiellia bacterium | reverse complement strand
TTGGCCTTGAGCCAGGCAAGCCTGTGGTTGCGGCGCGCGGCGTTGATGTCGCAGATCGCGCTCACGTAGCCGCCTGGCACATACGTAAAACCTTCGACGCCGGCGCCGCCGCGTCCGAGGCCGACCACGCCGACACGGAGGTTTTTGATCGGCTTGTCATGGTACGTCGTCATCATGCCCATGCCGGACAGGCCAAGCCCCGTCGGCACGCCCGCGAACTCTGCTCCCGCGCGCAACGCTCCCGCCGTCGAGTTAGATTCCACGCCCGTGCTTGTGCATCCGGCGGCGGCCGCCGCCGCGCCAAGCCAAAGCGATCCCTTGAGAAAATCCCTGCGATTTTGATCCATCATTTACCTCTTTTTCCTTTATTGTTGACTGATATTGTTGACTGATGAAATTATTTTTTGGCTGCGGGAGCGGGCTTGGCCGCCGGCGCAGGAGCGGGCGTGGGAGCCGGCGTAGGCGCGGGCTTGGCCGCAGGAGCGGGTGCGGGCGTGGGTTTGGCCGCAGGAGCCGGAGCGGGCTTTGCCGCAGGAGCCGGCGTTGGCGCGGGCTTTGCTGCCGGAGCGGGCTTTGCTGCCGGAGCGGGCTTGGCCGCAGGAGCGGGCGCGGGCTTTGCGGCGGGCTTGGCTTCCGGCAATGGTAGGGCGTTTGATTCGGGGAGCGCAAACGCCTCCACCGGTTTCGCGTCCACGCGGCTGAAGTCGTAATGCTTCAAGATGGAAATAGTGTTTTCGACGAGCATTTTCTCGCGTTCGTCTTCGGTTTTCGCCTTGAGCGCTTCGAGATCCGCCGTGGCTCCTGCCACGTCGCCCTGCTGCGCCTTGCAGCGGGCGATGCCGAGCTTTGCGACGAGGCGGTATCCGGCGTTCGCCTTCGATTCGTCGGCGGCGCAACCAGAAAACGCCTCGCCTGCCTCTTTGAATTTCTTGAGGCCTTCGAGCGAATAGGCTCTGCCGAGGTTCGCTATCGCGGCGAACGGGGCGTCTTTGCCGCCGTCCTTTGCGAGGGTCTCGTACACGTCAAACGCTTCCTGGTAGCGTCCGGCGTCGAAATGCTCTTTGGCAAGGCGGAATCTGAGCGGCGTGGCGACTTTTGAAGTCCCGAGGATGGAACTACATTCGCCGACGGCGGCTGCGAGGTCTTCCGCGGTGGACGCGCTCATGAGTTTTTCGCTTGCGGCGGCGTCGCGTGCCTTCAAGTGGCCGCGCACGCCATAGAATCCCAGCACCGCCACGGCGGCGACTCCTACCATCAAGAGCGTGGATTTGCCTTCTTTTACCCACCAATCCCAAAGGGGAAGGAGTTCGGGTGCGGCCTTGACAATGGCCGGAAGGTTCGTATCGGCGTTCTCCTGAACGTCAGCGTCTTTGTTTTCTTTCATGGTTTTCACCTTGTTGGTCGTCAACTTGTTCGTTGCTCTGTTCCTTGCTCGTTTCCCGGGACAGCGCGTCCCAGTCGTCGATTGTCTTCTCGTCGCGGCCCTCGGCGCGGGCTACGATGCGGTTGAAGTCGATTGCGTCCGCGAAGTCGCGGTTGTGGACGAACCTGCGGAGAGTGCGCTGCGGCGGCTGCGAGAGGCGCTTTACGCTGTCCAGCAGCAGCGTCGCGAGGAAATAGGTGGTCTTCGGCACCTTCAAGGACGAGGCCATCGCGCCCAGCACTTCGCGCGAACGCCCCGGACGGCTCTTCGCCATCGCCGCGTACAGCGCCGCCGCCCGCATCCCGTTCGGAACATCGAAGCCACGTTCCTGCATCGCCCGCTCGTAGCGGTCCAGCACGGAAAGATATTTCCACGTGGCGGACTTCTCGCCGCCGTCCGCGTCTATGAATTTAGCCAGATCCGGCAGCAGGTCGCCCAGCAATCCGTACTTCCACATCATTCTGAACGCCTTTTCGGAACACCCGTAGGGGAAGAGGCGGAAGAGTTCCTCGCACAGGCGCGGCACGGCCGCCGTGAGAATGCACGAGTGAAGCGCACGGATGGCTTTCTCCGTCTTGCGCTCTATATCGAATCCGAGCCTGGCGGAGAATTTTATCGCCCGCATCATGCGCACGGGATCCTCCCGGAAGCGTATCATCGGATCGCCGATGGAGCGGATGAGGCGCTTCTTCAAGTCTTCCAGCCCGCCAACGTAGTCGATCACCGAGAAGTCCTTTATATTGTAGAAGAGGCCGTTCACCGTGAAGTCGCGGCGATAGGCGTCCGTCTCAGGCGTGCCGAAAGTGTTGTCTTCGATCGGGCCTTCCGCCGCGTGTTCTATTATTTCGCCCACCGTCTGGGATTCCTGCCGGAACGTGGCCGTTTCGATCACCTTCTGGCCGAAGCGCACGTGCGCGAGGCGGAAGCGGCGGCCGATGAGGAAGCAGTTGCGGAACGCGCGGCGCACTTCGTTCGGCAGGGCGCTGGTGCCTACGTCGAAGTCTTTTGGCTTGCGGCCGAGCAGCAGGTCGCGCACTCCGCCGCCTACGAGATAGGCGGTGTAGCCGAGACCTGAAAGGCGGTACAGCACCTTGAGCGCGTCAGGATCGATGTTCTTGCGCGAAATGCAGTGATCCGCCCGTGCGCAAATCACGGGTTTCGCCTTTCTGCCGTTTTTTCTCCTAAAGAAGCCAAACATGAATTGCAATATTATGCCACAAGCGGATGGAAAAATCAAGGGGACATGCAAACCTACTGCATTTTTGTTGCGCGTCCGCCGGCGGCAATGTATTTTGCGCTTGCGCGGACGGCACGGATTTGACATAATAGCCGCGTTTCGAGGAGAGGTATGCCGATCGATGAATTGACGACAAGTATGGATTGGCGACAAAAGAATATGAAAAGACTGTTTGCTGTCTGTTTGGCGTGCGCCGTCGTGCGCATCGCGTGTGCCGAGGCGCCGCAGCCCGGCGTGGAGGCGCACGTCGGCGAAGTCGTCGCCGAGGTGCTTGCGAACGTGGCGAAACTCAAGGCCGCCGTGCCGGACGCGCGACCGATGGCGTTTTGGGATTTCGACGGCACGATTTTGAAGGGCGATATCACCGAAGGGCTTGAAGAGGGCGGCGTCAAAAGGTTCGCCGGGCTGATGGAGGAGACGATAAAGGCCGGCCTTTCGCCCGTCTATTCCGGCGAGGCTGGATGGCGGCAGTATCTTGGCGTCGACTATCCCCGTATGAACGCCATCGGCCGATGGCTCGCGTGGCCCTACAACGCGCAGGTATACGAAGGCGTGGAGGAGAGCCGGCTCGTCCGCTTTTGCGCGGACAAGGTCTGCACCGTCTATTCCAAGTGGTATTTCGCGTCGTCCCTCGCGATCTGGCGCGCGCTCGAAAAGGCCGGAGTGGAGAACTGCGTCGTCAGCGCAAGTCCGGAAGTGTACGTGAAGTCAGCGGCGGCGTCCCTCGGCATGCCGCCGTGGCGCGTGAGGGCGATACGCGTAGAGGTGGACGGCGGACGCATGACCACGAAGGTGGTGCATCCCGTGCCTTATGGCGAAGGGAAGGTGGAGAATGTCCGCCAGCTCGTGCTCGCCCGGCCGAACGGCGTCGCCGTGGCCGGATTCGGCAACAGCTACTCGACGGACGGCGCGTTTCTGCGATACATAATGTCGCAGCCTCTGCCCGGAGGCGCGAAGGGCTTCGCCCTCATGATAAACGGCGGCAAGGAGAAGCCCGGCTTCGAGGGGCTGTTCCGCCGCGTCGAGCAGTGCGCCGTCGTCGGCGACGCGCCCGGATGGACGTTTCCAGCAATGAACGATCAACAAGCAAAAGAAAGGTCTAGACAATGAACGTTGGCGTATTCCTCTGCCTCGAGCCGTACACGTCGCTCGAGAACAACCTCCGACTCGCGCACGAGTACGGATTCACGCATGCGGACATCACGGACACCCACTCCGGCGGCAGCATGTTCGCGAGCGCGGGGCTTTCCGCTTCGGTGAGCCTCGACGACAATCCGTTCGAGGTGCGCCGCACGTTCGAGCGCCACGGCATCAAGATAATGACGC
>JAFPNP010000265.1 GCA_017411125.1 Kiritimatiellia bacterium | reverse complement strand
GCTGCGTCAGGCGACGCCACGGCGCCATACGCCGCCGCACACGCCAGCGCGGCGGCGGCGAATATCGCACTATGGCACCTCATCTCGCAGCATGTCTCCATCTTGATCGCCGCCCATTATACCATATTTGCATCTGCACCGCATCCACCCGCCGTTACCCAGACCGCAGAATCGATTGTCGTTGAATCGGTCCGTCATTTTGACTTTCGCAACGGTTTTTGGTATAATGCGGCCATGAAAAATCTTGCTTTTCTATTTGCCGCCGCAATGGCGTCCTCGATGCAGGTGCAGGCGGCCGTGTTCGACTTTGAAACAGGCAACCTTCAGGGCTGGAAAGTCGTGGAGGGCGCGTTCGCACGTCCCGTCACGGATCTGTCCCGCGAACACAACACCGGAAAACCCTACACAAAGGGCGGCAAGTGGTTTCTCTCCACGCTGGAGACCGCGAAAAACATCCCGAACGACGGGCAGACCGGGATCATAGAATCGCCGCTCGTGCGTTTGACCGGCCCGGCCGTCACGTTCAAGATCGGCGGCGGAACGCATGCGTCGTTCGCGTTGATCGACCGGGCCACGGGCAAGGTTCTCGCGTCCGCGACCGGAGAAAACGGCGAACATATGCGCACTGTGACGTGGAACGTGCCGCAGGCCGTCGGCAAGGACGCGTTCTTCCGCGTGACGGACGGCGCGACGGGCGGATGGGGACACGTGACGATCGACGACGTGGCGTTCGAAGGAACCGTGGGCGCGGCGGACTTCGACGAGCGCCGGAAACCGTCGGATGGCGCATTGGCGTCCGCCGCAGCAGCGGTGCGCGAACTCGGCGCGAAGTTCAAGTCGTATCCCGCCGCCGCTCTGCTGGACGAGCTTTCCGCGTCAGCCGCGAAGTCGTGCAAGGCGTTCAACGCGTTTCTGCTGAAGGCGCTTGTGCGCGAGAACCCGATCGTGAACGCGCACGAGATTGTGTACGTGACGCATGCGCAGTATGCGCCCGACCACCACAATACCGCGACGATCTTCCAGTGCGGCGAAATCAACGAGGGCAGCTACCGGACGCAGGGAGCGATGAAGGCGCTCGACCCCAAGACGGGAGCGACGCGCGTGATCGTGCCGGAGGAAGAGGGACGCACCGTGCGCGACCCGGAGGTGGACTACGACGGGCGGCGCATCGTGTTCTCAATGCGCAAAGGCAGGAAGGACGACTACCATGTATACACGGTGAACTCCGACGGCTCCGGTCTCGCGCAGCTTACGCGGGAAAAGGGCGTTTCGGACATCGATCCCGTCTGGCTTCCGGACGGCGACATCATCTTCAGCTCCACGCGCAATCCCAAGTACTGCATGTGCAACCGCCACATCATGGCGAATCTCTACCGCATGAAGCCGGATGGCGCCAACATACACCAGATCGGCGTGTCCACGCTGTTCGAGGGCCATTCCTCGGTGCTGCCCGACGGGCGCATCCTGTACGACCGCTGGGAGTACGTGGACCGCAACTTCGGCGACGCGCAGGGACTTTGGACGTGCAATCCCGACGGCACGCGCCACGCGATATACTGGGGCAACAACACCACCAGCCCGGGCGGCGTGATAAACGCGCGCGCAATCGCGGGCGACAGTTCCAAGGTGATTGCGGTGCTGGGCAGCTGCCACGACCGTCCGTGGGGCGCGCTTGGCATAATCGACCGCGCAAAAGGCGTCGACGGCGCGGAGCCGGTCTTGCGCACGTGGCCTGAATGGTATCGCGGGCGCATCCACGCAGGCGGGCGCGAAGACTTCGATTCTTCCAGGGCCGTACGGCTCAAATACGCCGATCCGTTCCCGCTGGACGGTTCGCACTTCATCGCGGTGCGCAAGACGGGGCGCGGGGACGAGACGGCGCTCGTCTACCTCGACCTTCACGGCAACGAGATCGTGTTCCACGAAGAGGCTCCCGGCTGCCATTCGCCCGTCGTGCTTCGCACGGCGAAAAAGCCCGTGGTGCAGAGCGAGCAGCGCACGTTCGAGGCGCCGACCGCGCCCGGCCTTTTCTACGTGCAGAACATCTACGTCGGCACGCACATGAAGGGCGTCGCGCCCGGCACGGTGAAGGCGCTGCGCGTCGTGGAGTCGCCGGAGAAGCGCTCGTGGACGCGCCGCCGCGGGTGGTTCGGACACGGCGAAGAGGCATCCGCGATGAACTGGCACTCGTTCGAGAACAAGCGCGTGCTCGGCACGGTGCCGGTGGAGGCGGACGGCAGCGCGTACTTCGAAGTGCCGGCGAACACGTTCGTCTACTTCCAGGCGCTCGACGCGGAGGGCAAGATGGTGCAATCCATGCGCTCCGGCGCGTATCTGCAGCCGGGCGAAAAATACGGCTGCGTGGGATGCCACGAAAGCCGCGTGGGCGAAGCCGCGCCGGTCACGGCCAAGCCGCTCGCAATGCAGCGAGCCCCGTCGAAGCTGGACGGCGCGTACAATCTGGCCGGTCTCGAAAAGGGCACGCCGCCGCACTTCTACGGTTTCCAGCGCGAGGTGCAGCCCGTGTTCACGGCCAAGTGCGTCGCCTGCCACGATTACGGAAAGGACGCCGGGAGGAAACTCAATCTCAGCGGCGACAGGGGTGCGTTCTTCTGCACGAGCTACGTAGACCTCTGGGCGCTCGGCTACGTGACGTGCATAGGCGGCGGTCCGGCGTCCATCCAGCAGGCCTACAGCTGGGGTTCGCACGCCTCGAAGCTCACCAAGAAACTCTACGGGCACGGCGGCGTAACGCTGACGGACGAAGAACGCGCCCGCATCATCACGTGGATGGACCTTAACGCGCCCTACTATCCGCAGTACGAATGCGCCTATCCCTACAACCCCGGCGGACGAATGCCGCTTACGTTCGAAGAACAGGCACACATTGAGAAGCTCTGCGGCAAGAAAATCGCAATTTCCCACGGACACAGACAGCGCGAACAGCTCAACTTCGCCCGTCCGGAGCTTTCACGCATTCTTGAAGGCATGAAAGGGAAAGCCGGATACGACGAAGCGCTTTCGCTGATCAAGCTCGGCGCGGAGCGGCTGCGCAAGACGCCTCGCTGCGACATGGACGGGTTCGTGCCGTGCGCCGACGACATGAAACGCGAAAAGCGCTACCAGCGGAGGCTTGAGGCAGAGCGCCGCGCATACGACGCCATCAAGGCGGGCAGAAAAATATACGACGCGCCGTAAGGGACGCGTCGCAATTAAGGCGCGACTGTTGCTGGCCGTCGCGCGCTTTACCATGCGGCGCGTTGTATTCGACGCGCCGCCAATTCATTGATTAGAACCCGACGCCAGGCACCGAGAAACGGTTGCACTTGCTGTCGTGGAAGTTGGCGAACTCGCTCACGATGGCGCCTTCCGTGCCGCCCATCATGAAGTGCCAGCCGCCCGTGCGCGGAAGTTTGTGGGCGACGCCGTCGGCGGTCCACTTCTCCACATGGAGGGATTTGAGGTTCACCGGCTTGTCGGCCTTCTGGTCGTAGAGGTAGGCGGAAAGCAGCTTCTTCGCCTCCGGGAACTTGTCGAGGTTGGGCTCGCCCACGTCGGAGAAGCCGTACACCCAGCCGTTGCGCACGAGCCAGCTTTCCATCTTCGCGGGGATGTTTTTGCCGATGAACTTCTCGCCCGTCCAGCGGTCTGTCGCGACGCCGGGATCGACCGGTTTGCCCGGCACGTGGCTGTGTTCCGCAAGAGCCTGGCCCGGAAGCAGGTAGATGTCGTGCCCGAAGTATTCCTCCTTGATTTCGTCCACCCAGATGACGCCGCCCATGCCGAACTTCATGAAGTCGCCCTTCACGAAATCCGTAGCCCAGAAGCCGAGATACTGCGTGCCCTCTTTGGGGTTGGTGAGCTTGTCGTCGAGGAAGGACGGGAACACCGGATAGTTGAACCGGCGCATCATGTCGAAATAGGCCTGCTTGGCTTTCTCGACGTCGAACTTGCCTCCTTTGTTGATGCCGTTTTCGTCGAAAGTGCCTCCGACGTAGAAATCTTTGTTAGTGTACATTTTAACCTCCTGTTTTCCGCAGTTCGGGCAACAGCCCACCATTGTTCCGGCAACGGCCACCATGGCCGCCGCACCGGCGATAGTCTTTTTTGTCATTTAGTTTTTTCTCCTTTGGGTTTTATCCAAGCCGTTCAAGAAAGTTTCGCCTTGCCCACTAGCTTCATAAGCACGAAGGTAGACACTGCGGAAAGCGCCAGCAATCCTCCGCCGAGCGCATAGCCGTTCGCGACGCCGCCGAAGCCGTATATCAGATAGCCGCATCCGAACAGGCAGCTCCACACCGCAAGGCAGCCCGCCAGCATGCACAGGATGCCGACAGGAAGTTCGTGCAGGTCTGCGTGGATCTTCTCGTCGAACTTGCGGAGCGTTTCTGCATTCTCGCGCGGGGTGAGCAGCGTCACCGCGATCCAGCCCGCCGTCGTCGCGCCTACGCCGAGAACGAGCTTCCACGCCGACAGGTTGAACCATTCGGCGCGCCAGCCGCTTTCAAGCCATTCCGTGAGGCCGCACGCGGGCGCGCCCCATTCGAAAAAGCACGCGACAAGGAACGAAATCACCATCGCGGAAATTTCGCTCCAGGCGTTGAGCCTGTGCCAGAACCAGCGCAATATGTAGAGCAATCCCGTTCCGGCGCCTATCTGGAGTATTAGGTCGAATCCGCCTTTCGCATTGCGCAGAACAAGCGCCATGACGCCGCAGGCGACGAGCAGCAAGAGCATGCACAGCCGTCCCACCAGAACCTGGTTCTTAGGCGTCGCCTTGGGATTGACGAAACGCACATAGAAGTCCTGCACGAGGTAGGACGCGCCCCAGTTGAGATGCGTGGCGATAGTGCTCATGTAGGCGGCGATGAGGGAGGCCGCCACGAGGCCGAGCCATCCGGACGGAAGGCGGGATATCATCGCCGGGTACGCGGTGTCGTTCTGCACGTACTGCTGCGCGTTGGGGAACGCGGCTTTGATGGATTCCAGATCGGGAAACACGATCAGCGATGCGAGCGCGACTATGAGCCAAGGCCAGCTGCGGAGCGCGTAGTGAAGGAAATTGAAGAGCATCACGGCGCCGACGGCGTTCTTCTCGTCCTTCGCCGAAAGCATGCGCTGCGCGATGTATCCGCCGCCGCCCGGCTCCGCTCCGGGATACCACGTGGCCCACCACTGCACCGCGACGGGAAGGATGAATATAGTCATGAGCGTAGACCGCCATCCTTCGCCCGAAGTCGCAGGTAGCATGGAGGTCTTGCACGAAACGGCTGCGTGCGAAAGAACGCCGGAAAGCGTTCCCGTGCCGTCGGGTCCGCACATCTTCACCGCGAAGTATGCGGCGGCGACCGCGCCTACCATCGCCACGGTGTATTGGTAGAAGTCCGCCCAGATTGAACCGGTGAGTCCGCCCAGCGTCGCGTACACTCCAACCGCCGCAAGAGCGATCGCCAGCGTAGTGACCGGCGTGAGGCCGAAAATTGTCGCGCCTATCTTTATTGCGGCAAGCGACACGGTGCCCATAATGATCACGTTGAACACGAGGCCTAGATAGACGGCGCGAAAACCGCGCAGCGCCTTCGCCGGCGCCCCGGAATAGCGCAGTTCGTAAAAACCCAAGTCCGTCGAGAGTTCAGAGCGGCGCCAGAGCTTGGCGTAGACGAACACCGTGAGCATGCCGGTGAGCAGAAACGCCCACCAGGCCCAGTTGCCCGCCACTCCCTGCGTGCGGACGATATCCGTAACCAGATTCGGCGTGTCGCACGAAAACGTGCAGGCGACCATCGATACGCCAAGCAGCCACCATGGCATCGATCGACCGGACAGGAAGAAGTCTTCCGCGCTTTTGGACGCCCGTTTCGCGGCCCAGGCGCCGATCACTATCACGCTCAAGAGAAAGGCGACGATGATCGCCCAGTCCAGCATTGCCAACGTTCTCATTGTTCTGTCTCCTCCAGTTTGATTTCAGGGAACCACTCGGCCGCCTTTGCGCGGCATGGCTCGAAGTCTTTCACGGCGCGCTTCACAAGTACAGGTATGAACTTGTCTACACCCTTTTCCTCGCTGTAGAAATAGTGCAGCGTAAGCGCCGCGCCGAGCATGTGGTTGCTCCACTCGAGAGGGCTGACGTGCGTGCTCTCGCGGCCGTTCACGACAAGCCTGTTGATCATCTCGTTCATGTAGAAGAGGTATTCCTTCTCCTTGAGGGCGTAGAAGCGAGGCCATTCCACGCGGGTCTCCCGGCCTGTCTCGATCCTGCCGCGGACGACTCTGTGCTTCTGGAGCGTGATCGCCTTTTCGTCGGACTTCGTGACCGTTGCGGGGCGAGACCGGAACTTAAGACCCTTGCTGTGTTTTGCGAAGTGCTTCTGCATGCCTTCCATGCATTCGATCTTGCGCAGCCAAGACGCCACGGCATCCTTGCCCTTGTCGGTGGTCAAGGAGTCGCCGAGGCGCGAGAGCTGCTTTTTGCACCTATCCCATTCAAGTCGCTTGATGTCGCGCATGAGCGACTCAGATTCGCTCTCGACCTTCTTCAGCTCTGCTTCCTCCGTCTGTTTCCGCGCCTCCTCGGCAGCGGCTTCGGCAGCGGCCTTTTCTTCCGCCTTGCGCTTTTGCTCCGCCACGCGTTCTCGTTTCTCGACGGTATGCTTGATTTTCGCAATGGCCTCCTCGGAGAAAGACCGGGCGCGTCGGGCCATGTCGCGCGCTTTTCGCATGGCGGACGTGAGCCACTTCTCGCCATTGAGCTTGTTGTACATGTCCGTAAGGTCGTTGTTCAGAACCCCGAGCGCTTCGGTGGTAGCCTGATCCTTCTCGATCATGCCATTGGCCTTTTCGGCAGCGTTCAGGATTTCCATCATACGGCCATGAAGCTTTATGTCCGCAGCCTGGCACTCACACAGATCGCCCCACAACTTCTCATAGTTTCTCACGGCCAGCGGGAGCGTCGGCGCAGGAGTTTTGCTTGAAGATTTTGCGGAACCACCCGCCGCCTTGTCCGCCGCCTTGGCAGTTGTCTTGACGACGATGTTTGTCGCAGCGGGCTTGTCTTCTGGCTTCTTGGGTGCGGCTTCTGATTTTGCGGAAAGCAGTTTGTTCGTGTAGGCGACAGCCTTTGCGATTGCGTCGGAAGGAATGGGCGCAAGCACGGTCTTGCCTTCCTCCTTCATGTCGTCGGGCAACACCTTCATCACGTCAATCGCCGCCTGCTTGACGACCTTCTCGTTTTCCCGCACCTTGCGGTTGAAATCTTCGTATTTCTCCTTTATCAAACCCACCGTCTTCGCAATGGAGGCACGGGCCTCATCTTGTTTGCCGACGAGCATGGCGAGCTCCCGCTTGGCTTCGTTCTCTTTGGTGCTGTGAACGTACCAGACGAGGCCACCGGCCACGAGCAGGACAAGCAGCACGACGCCGCCTACCACAAGGCCAACCATGGCACCGATGCCGAGGCGTTTCTTTCCTTCTTCGGCTTCGGCCGCCACTCCATCCACCGGCAATTCTACCGGTGCGCCGTCAGCGGGGGCGTCTGTACCTGCCGCCGGCATCGGCTGCAATTTGGGCCTCACACCTTTGAATTTCAATTTCGGACCGCCCGTCTTGATTGATTTCGCCGGTCCGGCCTTGGACAGAAATCGTTTGAAGTCGCCGAGCAGAGACTGGTACGTGGGATGGCGCATCGCGGGCTCAAGTTCGAGCATGCGCATGATGATGTCGTCCACTTCGGGCGGAATGTCCGGGCGGATTTCGCTCGGCTTTTTCGGCGCACCTTCGAATCGCGCCTTGACTACGGCAGTAGGATCAGCCCCATCAAAAGGCGGAACGCCGGTAAGCACGTGATAGAGCGTGCCGCCGAGTGAATACATGTCTGCCCGGAAGTCGATTTTCTGGCGGCGTACCTTTTCGGGCGATATGTAGTACGGAGTGCCCCATATCTCGTTCGAATCGCCTTGCATAGCAGCAAGACCGAAGTCGACGAGCTTTGCGTTCCCGTCGTTGTCGAACAATACGTTTTCCGGCTTTACGTCGCCGTGGACCAGCCCGCTTTCCGCTGCGGTAGCGAGCGCGTCAGCCACCTGCTGCCCTATTCGCATCACGCGCACCACGTCCATAGTGCCGGGATTGCGCTCCATCTCCTTATCCAAGGAGCCCCCAGAGACAAGCTCCATCGCGATGTAAGGCATGCCCTGCTCTTGTCCGAAGGAATAGATCTGCGCGATGTTGGGGTGGTTGAGGCGCGCTGCGGCCTGCGCCTCGCGCTGGAACCTCTCGACGAACGTCGGATCTTCGCCAAGACTTTTAAGCATCACCTTGATACCAACCTTGCGGTCAAGCATCTTGTCATGGGCAAGGTACACGCCGCCCATGCCGCCATGCCCCAGCTCTTTTTCGAGCAGGAAATGCCCGAAGTCGGCGGGCGTCTGTATCATTGGTTCTTCATTGTCGGACATCGTTCCGTGATTCCTTCATATCCTGAACTTTCGAAAGGTCGCGTATATCATATCACAAAATCGCCGGATTTGCAAAACCCATAACAGGCAGCAGAGAAATTTTCAAAAGAGTGCTTGCGTCTCCGCACATATTTTGATATACTTCTCCTCGTTTTCGACCGCTATTGCCTCATGGTGTAATGGTAGCACCGCAGATTCTGAATCTGCTTGTTAAGGTTCGAGTCCTTATGAGGCAACCATTCCAATTGAAATAATCCAGCCAATTCCACGAACGTTGCATGCATCCATGCAGCCCTTCGAGCCTCGTCTGGTGGGCGCGGGGGGACTTGAACCCCCACTCCTTGCGGAACTGGAACCTAAATCCAGCGTGTCTGCCATTCCACCACGCGCCCGAAACACCAAACATTATACCACACTTCCGCGCCGACTGCAAAACACTTGCGCGGCAATTTCAATTCAGGAAGGCGCGGAAGCCGCGGATTATGGTATACTATGCGCCGCGATGAAATACAAAGCTGCCATATTCGACCAGGACGGACTTCTCTTCGACACGGAGAAGACATATCAGGCATCGTGGATAGAGGCCGGTCGGCTGCAAGGCGTAGAAATACCGAAGGAGTTCCCGAAACGCTTTTGCGGGCTGTCGCCCAAGGACATCGCGGAAATCGTCTCCGAAGCGTATCCCGAACTGGACGTTACCGAATACTGCGAAACGGCAGTCCGGCTGGCCCGCAGCGCACAGCTGGCATCGACGCCGGAACCGAAGCCCGGCCTGTCGACGATGCTGGAATTCTGCCGCGCGAACGGCATCAAAACAGCCATCGCCTCCAGTTCCGCAATGCACATCGTGCAACACAACATAAGATCCGCCGGAGTGGCGGAATTCTTCGACGCCGTGGCCACGGCGGAAGAAGTCGCGAACTGCAAGCCCGCACCCGACATATTCCTGCTGGCAGCCTCGAAACTCGGCGTCCCGCCCGCCGAATGCGTCGTGTTCGAGGACGCGTTCAGCGGCATTCGCGGCGCAGCCGCCGCCGGATGCGCCGCGGTGCTGATTCCAGACCAGCTTCAGCCGACGGACGAAATCGCCGCGATCTGCACCGTATTCCCGGACCTGGCTGCGGCAACCGCCGTGTTCAATCGATAGCCTTCCGTCAATTGCCGCGAAGCTGCGCCATGGCGTCTTGCATGGCCGCGTTGTAGGCCGAGCGCTGGGCGTTTTCCATGTCCGTCATCTCTACGGCCGACTGGTTTGCCATGCGCGGAGGCGGATTGAAAAACGGCGTGCGCCTTGCGGTGAATCCAAACTGATACAGTATCACGAGTTCACCGTGCGGCCCAGTGGCCTTGCCAGTCCCGACTGCGGCGTAGCCGGTCGTCTTTCCGGCGGCGTCCTTGCCTTCGAATACTGGAAACCGCCCCTTGCCGCCGGAAAGGGCGACAGCGGAAACCGTTCCCTTGGGCAGAACTTTCAGCGCCTCTTCGGACTTGGCCGGATCGAAGAGCATCTTGCCTTCGGGATTCGCCTTTGGCGCAGCGGCAGACGAAGCCGCAGACGTCTTGCCTTCTATGCGGTCGATGCGCCGGGCGGCGTCCGCGATCGCGTCGCAGACGGCCCGGGAGGTGATCGTGGCCGAAGTGAGCGCCTCGATCTTGCCGCCGTCCTTGGTCACGGCAACGGTCGCGGCGGACTGTCCCTTGAAGCGGGCGATGAACGAGGGCAGCGAGAGATTGGAGCCGAGACCCGGCGTCTCGCCCGCGGCAAGCGTCTGGTAGGAAATCACCGTGCGGTCCGGATTGAGACCGACCATGAGACGGATGTTTCCGCCGTAACCCTTGGAAGTCAGGCCGGGCACGGCATAGCCGGCGATTTTCATTTTCGCGTCGTCCGCGTAGCCGATGAACGCCGTGAGCGATTCGTCGGCGGGATCGTTGCGCGGAACGATGGCCTTGACGGAAGCGGACAGCACGGCGCGCGCGGCGGCATTGGCCTTGAGCGTCGCTATATTCGCGATTCGCTCTTTCGTGACGGAATTGACTACGGCAAGAACGGCGGCGCAGACGGCCGATATCACCGTCAGCGACAGGACTAGCTGCATGGTCTTTTTCATTTCTTCACCACCTTCCCGAATGGCTTGGGCTGCGTAAACCTGTTGATCAGCGGCGTAAGCGCATTCATTACAAGGATGGAGAACGAGACGCCTTCCGGATAGGCGCCAGTCGGCGCAGTGCGTATGAGCATAGTTATCAAGCCGCATCCGCATCCGAACACGAGCTTGCCTTTCGCCGTGATCGGCGAAGTCACATAGTCCGTAGCCATGAAGCACGCGCCCAGCACGCAGCCGCCGGAAAGAACGTGTACGAGCGGCGGCACGCCGCCCTTGAACATCGCAAAAAGGAACACAGTCGCGAGGAACGAAACCGGTATGTGCCACGTTATGACCTTGCGCACGAGCAGATACGCGGCGCCGACGAGCAGCGCGAGCGCGGAAACCTCGCCGATGCATCCGTTCACGTTGCCGACAAAGAGGTCTTTTATCAAGGCAGCCTGCGACCAGTCGAAACCATCCGCTCCCTTCTTGATGAGAGCAAGCGGCGTCGCCGTGGTGACGGCCTCCGGGTTACCGGCGCTGAGCGTCCATGCGGATTTCGTCCACGTCGTCATCGGCCCTGTGAAGGAAATGAGCAAGAACGCGCGCGCGGCGAGTGCTGGGTTGAAGGGATTGTATCCAAGGCCGCCGAACACCTGCTTGCAGACGCCGGTCGCGAACGCGCCGCCGAGCGCGGCCATCCAGATCGGCAGATCGGGCGGCAGGTTGAGCGCGAGCAGCAGACCGGTGACGACGGCGGAGAGGTCGCCGAGCGTGTTGTCGCGCTTCATGGCCAGGCGGCACAATCCCTCGGTGACGAGGCAAGATGCAATGCATGTGCCCGCGAGGAGCAGCGCGCGCAGACCGAAAAAGTACACGCCGCAGCACAGCGCCGGCAGCAAGGCTATGATTACGTCCAGCATTATCCGGCTCGTGGACACCGCCGCGTGCGCGTGCGGCGACGAACTCAGGATGTACCGTTCAGATGGTTCCTTTGGCTTCATTGTTTTCTTTTCTTCTTTTTCTCTTGGTTTTCGATTCTGCAATGCCAATCGACCCGCGCTTGAACTGCATTCGGCTACCCTGTTCTAGGCGATCCGTTCTGCTATCTCAACCTTGGTCATTTCTTGATGGCTTCTCTTGCCTGACGTTCCTGCTCCGCTTGTTTTTCTTCGCGCTGTTGGCGCAACATCTCCTGTATTGCACTCACCTGTTCGCGTTGCGCTCTTCGTTCCTCCGCCGCCTGTTCTGCCGCCTTTTGCACCGCCTCGCGATCCCTCCGCGCCTGTTCAGCTGCCATTCGTCTTTGTTTTTCGTCGGCCTCGTACTGCTCGTGCATCCTTTCTCGTCGCGTACGAGCAAGTTCCAATCCACTTACTGCCGGAGATACCGGGACCTGGCCCCGCCGCGCCCCAAAGCCACCGCGACGCAACAAACTAGGTCTGGGGGGACGTGCCAGCGCACCGGAGGGCCTATTATCTAGATTTAACAATCTCCTTGGACCTGATGTTCCAGAGACTACATTCCACTCCTTGTGCTTTTTAATTGCCTCCTCCAGCGTCATTCCATGTTCTTGCGCCCATTT
>JAFPNP010000264.1 GCA_017411125.1 Kiritimatiellia bacterium | reverse complement strand
GCGCGACTGTTTCGCGAACAGGCAGCAGTTGTTCCTCATTTTCGTGAGGGCGGAGTCCACCGCTCTCGGCGGCACGGGCGAGGGCACGCCCGCGCAGCAGGGCGGACGCGCCGTCGCGCTCGTGTGGCGCGATCCTCTGCCTGTGGTGGAAGATAACAGGCAACTCGGCCCGGCAACGTATGAGGACGATGGCACCTCCTACAGAAACGACCGCCATCCACACAAGATGCGTATTTTGTTCTACCGTCAATTCGACTAAACCATGAAACTGAACGAAGAGCAGCTTAAAGCAGTAGCCGGATGGTTCGCGGGCGGGGCTTCGCTGGACGAGATCCAGAAGCGCATCGCCGCCGACTTCGGCCTTCATATCACCTATTTCGACCTGCGAATGCTCGTGGCCGATCTGCCGCAGCCGCAGGAGCCAGAGCCGGTGAAGCCGGAGGAGCCGCAGACGCCGGCGGAGCCGGATGATCAGGAAAATCCGGATGCTTCGGAAAATCCGGAAGTTCCGGCTGATTCCGAAGCCCCCGAACCCCCGGAGGCGGGCAGCGTTTCAGTGAGCGTAGATACTATTACGATACCTGGCACGATGGCGTCTGGCGACGTTACGTTCAGCGATGGCGTGAAGGGCAAGTGGTATCTCGACCAGATGGGGCGCCTGGGGCTTGGCGGCGACCTGCCGAAGGGATTCCGTCCTTCGCCCGAAGACGCCGCGCTGTTCCAGGCCCGGCTCATGGAAGCGTTGCGTTCCAAAGGGCTGTGTTGATTCAATGTTTTCCGTTCAAGCAAAGGGAGAAATGTCAAAATGAAGTTTTCCGCAAGATCCGTCCGCGGTTTCACGCTCATCGAGCTTTTGCTGGTCGTCGGCATCATCGGCATTCTGATAGCGGCTACCATGCCGATGCTCGGCAGTTCGCGCGATGCCGCTCTGGCCGTGAAATGCATGACGAACATGCGCAATCTGGGCGAAGCGGTGATTGGCTGCGCGACAGCGGGTGATACTGCAGACAGTAGCGGCGCGATTTTCCCCGTTTCCGGGTTCTACAGGTATGGTTTCGTGGATATAAACAGTGGAAAACTTTTGTATGGGGCCCGCCGTTCTTGGATTTCCAATTACGGGAACGCCAATGCTTTGAACAACACGTCCGGCAACAAGGACGACTTGGGGAGCGTTGTGCATTTCATGGACGAACAGGAACAGGCGCGTTTCGCCGTAACGAACGGCGTGGTTTTCCGCCATGGCGGAAATTCGTTCGGCATCTACCAGTGTCCGGTCCACGCGACGACGTGCGAGAGCGCCGTTGGACGTCCGCCCGCATGGAGCTACGTGATGAACCAGGAGTTCGGCTGCAGGGACAAAGGGCGCGTCCAGAGGTTTCCGCCGGTGTCGATATCGGTTCCCGTCCAGGCCGGCGGCGGCGGCAATCTTGTCGGGCGCAACCCGGACAAAGTGCTGATGTTTGCCGAAATCCAGGGCGTGGACGTGGAGGATACGATACACGGCATAAGCCTGAAGGCGGTGACGTCCGGCAGCGGGGAAGAAGCGGACAGCATTCTGCAGTACGACAATGAAAGCATCGGCTTCAACCATCCTTTCGGCAAGAATCGGCGCTGCGGGCACGTGGTGTTCGCCGACGGACACGTTGAAAAGGTTGTGATGCCCACGGAGGCCGGCTACATCAAGGACTTGACGCGCTATCTCTGCCAAGGCTACGATGCGCCGCTTGACGGCAAGCGGTACACGCCGAACAACGACGACATGCAGTGATGCGCAGGAGCGAAAGCATGGTTGCGCTGCATTATCCGTTTACGGAGGCTGCCGTGCGTTCGCTTCATGCGGGCGACGCGGTGAGCGTGGGCGGCATCGTACGCACCGGGCGCGACAGGTTCCACAAATACTTCGCGGACGGCGGCGCGTTGCCGTGCGACTTCCGCGACGGTGCGCTTTTCCACTGCGGCCCGGTCGTCGTGCGCGATGCGGACGGCGCCTGGCGCGTCGTCGCGGCCGGACCTACGACGTCCGTGCGCGAAAATCCATACGAACCAGACTTCATAGCCCGTACCGGCGTGCGTCTCATAATAGGGAAGGGCGGCATGGACGACAGGACGCTTGATGCCTGCGGCAGGTACGGGGCGGTCTGCCTGCAGGCGGTGGGCGGAGCGGCGGTTGTTGCGGCCAAGGCGGTTAAGCGCGTTCTGGGAGTGCATTTTCTCGACGATTTCGGCGCGGCGGAGGCGTGCTGGGAGTTCGAGATGGAGGATTTCAGGTGCGTGGTGGCGATGGATTGCCACGGAAAATCGCTTTTCAAACAGGTGCAGGAGGAGTCCTTGCGCCGTTTGGAAGCGCTTTTTGCGTGATTTTGCGTGATTTTGCGCAATATAGGATAGAAAGCACTTGGAGGCAGCGGCAAAACCGTCTGCGGCGGCATGTGACTGCGTACCTGTCTACGGCTGTAGGCCTTAGGGTTCATAATCGCCCCCCTATAGGGATTTGTCCTTATCCCTAAAGGGTTGCGATATTTTCCCTTCCATTTCCGCATTGACAATCTGCCTGCGATTCGGTAATATATGAGTTGTTTCTCGGTGGTCCAGGTGGGTCACCGCAGGAAGTTTATTGTTTTTTGACAGAACAGGAGTTGCGGAAATGGCCATG
>JAFPNP010000030.1 GCA_017411125.1 Kiritimatiellia bacterium | reverse complement strand
TCATTTTCTGCCGCACGACAAGGAACGCCTCTGCGCTCCTGTCGCCGGATTTTCACTTAACGCAAAACGGAAATCGCCACTTCTCCCTTTGTTTTCAGGGGTGTGACGTTTTTCATGCCTCAAAAATTGGGGAACCTCCAACAAACTCGCTCTGGAGAAGGACTGGCTGGCTGCACCATGCGCGGAAAGGCACAAAGCAAATTGCCAGCTGCCGCATCCCAAATCAGAATTGGCAACTGGCAACTTTCCAGCAGCGGCAACGATCTATCAGTTGCCCTGCCGCGCGTAGGCTCTCACGCCGAGCTTGACGTCCTTGACGCCAGACTCGATGATCTTCATCGCCTTGTCGCGGTCGGCGTCGATCGACGCCGCCGGGATGACGATGATCCAGCGGTCGTTCCAGACGCTGCGTCCGACAAGGCGCGTGGACTTGAAGTCGTCCCCGGCGCGCAGAGTCGAGTGGCGGCGGATCGTCGCGGTCGAATCGCTCGTTCCGTCAAGGCCGGAGAAGGTCGATATCCAGTCCTGCGCGTCCAGTTCGTCGGAGCCGACGGTGTATGGAAGCGGCAGCACCTGGTCGACCACGTACCAGTTCAGCAGCGCGCGTTCCGTCCCGGCAGGCGAACGCATGTAGTCGAGACCCACCGGCACGAGGTAGATGTTCGGCTCCACGCCCGCGCCGCCCGCGAGCTGGTCGAGGCCGACAAGATTCACGCCCACGGCGTCGATCTTCGTCCCGTAGTCGGAGCTGGAGAACTGTCCATCGCCGAATATCAAGGGATTGCCGAAGAAGTTCTCGGCGTTGTTGATCGACGTGGAGAACGGAATGATGTATCCGGGCTCGCTGTGGACGACGGAGTTCTGGCTCGCCGGCGGCTGGCAGTGGCGCATGAACTCCGGATTCGCGAGGATGTTGTCCACGCGGTACTTCGCGAGTTCCTTCTTCCAGGCCTCGTCGCCCTCAGAACCCTCCTTGATGCGGAAGAGTTCGCGGCGGAGCGAGAACCACTTGGCCGGCTTGTCCGGGTTGTTGATGCCGAGGCGCGGCTTGAGGACGTCCCAGTTCGCCTTCATGCGGTTCACGATGTCGTAGAGGCCGCCGTCCGTCGTGGCGGACGATATCGAGACGCCAGGCCGGCCGAGCGAACGGGTCGCGACGATCTCCGAGAGGAACTTCTTTCCGGCCTGCGGATCGCTCGAAAGAAGCCCGGTCTCGTAGTCGTAGACCTTCGCAAGCTCCCACACGTAGCGCTGCGCGGTGTCGAACGCGGTCGTGTACTTCGTGAGCGCGAGGTTGCGCTGCACGCGGTTGTACATGTCGAGGTAGCGCTGCTCCGTCGCGTTGTTGGACACCTGCTGGCGCCACAGCGCGCGCTGCTCCTGCAACTGTTCGCCCTGCTCCACCTGGGCGCGGTACGCGGCCTCTGCGGCGGCAAGTTCCGCGAACGCGGGCTGGATCGCCAAGATCGAGAGATTGACGCCCATCGCCGCCTCCTCGATCTTCCCGGCGAGCTCCTGGTACGTGCCGATCATCTGGAACGTGGTGTCGTAGACGAGCTTCGCAAAGTCGACCACCATGGCGCCTAGCTGCTTGTTGTAGCGCGTGACGTACTGCAGGCCGAGGGCGTTGCCGATGTACCACAGCGCAGACTCCTCGGCGGGCAGCTTGGCTCCCTTCACGATCGACCTTGGATCGAACGTGACGGACATGCCGGCACCCTGGATGCCAGGAACTGCGCCGTAGATGATGCTGTCGTCGATCATCGCGAGGTTCAGGGAAAGTTCGCCCAGCTCGATCTTGAGATCCTCCCCCATCGTGTCGAAGGCAGCCCCCTTGATCAATTCCGTGCCGAGGGTCACGCCGAATTCCCGCCACGCCGTCTCCCATGCGCTGTTGGCGAGTTCCAGGCCTCCGATGAGCGTCTCCAGCTTGGTGTTGTAATCGCTCATCGCCGACTTGACATTCAGGTATGCGGCGATGTAGTTGCGGTATGCGGCTTGGATCGATCCTTCCATCCGGCGCGAGCCCGTGACAGTGATGGGCTTCATGCGGATGCCGTCTTCGTTCACGATGTAGTAGATGGGGATCTCCTCGGTCTTGTCGGAGATCTCCTCGCCTGCCCAATTCCTCTTGTTCTTGTACTTCCAGCCGATGCCGTCGGCCTCAACGAGCTTGTAGGAGTTGGTAAACTGCGTCTGCATCTCCTCGATGATGCCGTAGGGCGCAAGGTCCATGTAGGTGTAGTTGTAGAGGTCAGGGCCGTCATAGCCCTGCGGATACGTGCCGCCCGGCCCGATGTCGCCGGAGTAGGGCGTGCCGTAGATGGCGATCAGCTGGTTGTTGAAAGCCTGTTCCTGCGCCGCCGTGTCGGCGATGGCAGACTCTTCGTTCCTCGATATCTGCGCAAGGCACGAGCCGAAGACGTTCGCGTAGTCGAGCACCGTGTAGCAGTTGGCGAGCGCCTTTTCGGCACGCTCCAGGATCTGCTCGAAGTGCGACTCCTTCTGCGCGAGGCGGTCGGGGTCGATGTCGAAGGGAATCGCGTTCTCGGAGAGCCCAAGCGGGTTTGCGCCCGCCTCGATGCCGTGAAGCTTGCGCTCCACGACGCGGACGGACGACGCGAGCACGGGCAGCTGCGAGGCCGTCGTGCGGTCGATCTTCTTGATGCCCTTGTCCGTGAAGGCCTGGTACGGCGCGTCGTTCGTCGGCAGGAGCGCGTTCACCGTCATCCAGCTGTACGCGGCGGCCATGCCGGTGCGCGTGGCCCATTCGCCGTAGCCGAACGCCTGGTCGGCGTCCGCGTCGAAGTAGGCGGCGGTTGCGTCGCCGTAGTTCTCCTTGTACGCCTTGCGCAGGGTGAGGTCCATCGTGTCCATGCCTGTCTGGACCAGTTTCACGGCCGCGTCGGCGAACTTCGCCTCGTCCTGGTAGTCCACGTTCATGATCTTCTGGTCCATGAGCATTTCGCCCATCGCCGCCGTCCAGTCGAACCACGGGTTGCGGAGGAGGCGGTAGTAGCCGGTGAGCGCCGAGAGGTAGTGGCCCCAAGCGTCGCCGTGGCCCTGCGGGTACTGCGCCGCCGCGCAGTTGACGTCGAGTATGCCGTTGCGGGCGCGGATGCCGTAGTTGGCGACGTACGCCGGCTCGCCCTCCGTGATGCCCTTGGTGAGGTTCCAGGCGAGGCGGTTGTAGAGCGGCGCCTCGGTCATGCGCGGGAACTGCGTCGCCGACGTGCGGCCGCGCAGAAGCGCAAGCTCCTCGTCGAGGAGCGAGGGGACCTGGTTCGCGAACGAGAAGGTCCCCGACGCGAACTGCTGGCCGTCGGTTCCCGGAGTGATGAGCGGGTTCTTGGCGTCGGAATACGCCTCCGCGCCGAGCAGGGAGTAGAACTCGCCCATGCGCGTCTGCGCGAGGATGAGCTGCTTCGACATGTCGATGTTGTTGCCGCCCGCCGAGACCAGGAGCGACTCCGCGCGGTTGAAGACGGTCTGGTAAAGTTCCAGAAGCCCCACTTCGGAGAGGTTGTCGTTGTTGAGCGCGACGTCGCCCTGGTAGGGACGGCCGATCTGCTCGAGCATCGTGAAGGCGATGTCGCTCGGGTTCGAGTAGAAGTCCTCCACGCGCTGCGCGAACGGCGTGAGCGAATTGAGGACGCGCTGCAGCCAGCCTTCCGCAAGCTGCTCGTCGGCCCACTCGCTCCAGAACTGCTCGTCATCGGTCCACCCGTTCGCCGCCGCGAGAAGCTGCCACGCCGGGGTTCCCCTGCGCGGACGGTAGCGGAGCGTGTAGTAGGTGTTCACGTAGTCCTGGAGATTCGCGCCGTTCTCGCCGAGCTGCAGCGAGACGAGGCCTCTGTCGAGCGCCCTGTCCTTCCAGTACTGCGTTCCCTTCGCAGGCACGTCGCCGTTCGCCAAGGGCGTCGTGTAGGCCCACTGGAACTCGTAGTTGTTCGCGGCGGTGCCGAGCGGCGTGCGGTAGAGGAGCGTCAGCTTCTCCGAAAGCTTGTTCAGCGGGTCGCTCAGCACCGCGATGCCGTCCGCATAAAGCTCGGGCACGACCTTGATGACGTGCATCTGCACGGGCAGCCCTTCCGACACCTGCGTCGGATCGGGATTGTCGTTTTCGATGAGCGTGACGTATCCGGCGCCCATGCCGTTCGCGACGAGCGCGTAGTGGTCGCGAGGCAGGTAGGTGTTGGCGGCGGGATACTCCTTGCCCTTCCATTTGAAAACACCCTCGACGAAGGTAACTTCACAGGACGTCTTGCCGCCCGTGACGTCGTCCCATTCCTTGCCGAGGTATGTATTGAGCCCCAGCTCCTCGTAACGCTCCTTGGCGTATTCGAGACGGCCTCCCTTCACCTTCTCGGTACGCATCTTCTCGAGTTTCCAGGACGCGAAGGCGGCTCCTTCGGCCTCGACCTCCTTGCCGCCGACGACCTTCATGGGATTGCCGAGCTCGCTGAGCGTCAGCTCCTCCACGACGAAGCGCTTGTCAATGATGGCGGCGTCGTACTTCATCTTGTACGCCCAGGTTTCGTAAAGGTCCTTCGACGGGAAGGCGAGCGTCATCGTCTTCTTGTCCGTGGTCTCCACCGCCGTGCCGAGGTTCGTCCGTGGGGCCGGCTGCACCTCCGTCACGGCGAGCGAGTCCGCCGCCGCGTTCCAGGCGGCGACTTCCTCCGGCTTCTGCGTGGCGTCGAGCTTGCACAGCGCCTTGATCGCCGCGCGCTCGGCGTCCGTCAGCACGTTGAGTTCGAGGTAGGAGCCGCCGGACTCCTTCTCGACGAGCTGTCCGATCAGGTTCATCGTCGCATGGAGGCCGGGATTGAGAAGCCCGCCGTCCTCGACCGTCACGTAGAAACGGTCCGAAATCGACGGCGGCAGCCCGGTGAAGAAGTACTTGCCCTTGCGGAGGAACGTCGTCCCGGACGCGCCCAGGACGAAACCGTACTCGTCGGGGAAGTTGGCGTTCACGGGGAGCGTGTTCGTCGACGCCTGCTTGACGGTCGGGTCGATCAGCTCCACCACCGGCAGGCCGTCCGAATTCCCGGCCGCGACGTCGGCGGGCGACGGATTCGGGTAGCAGACGGCCATCGACGCGGCGTTCCACATTTCGGGAAGTCCCAGCGCGGCCTTTGTGAGCACCTGGCCGATCTTCATCGTCGGCACCTCGGCAGGCCAGTCGATGGTCCACTTCCAGCCCACGGCCTCTTCGATATTTGTGATCTGGGCAAAGGTGGGAGCTGCCACGTCTTCGCATGCGAGCCACGCGATCGGCGTGCCCACGGCGGGCTGCGCCACGAGCGACGGGAAGTAGAAACCCTCCTGCATCGGATATCCGTACTTGGCCAAGGCCGTGCCGTTACGCCGCGCCCAGAGACCGTTCTTGCGGTCCTTGTAGACGACGGCGTTGTCCTTGAAGTCGAAGGCGGAAGCCGCCGTGTCGAGGGACGTCTTGCATCCGGCGAGACGGCCGACGGGAGCCGGCGGCAGGAGCGCGTTGCCCACGATGTTGGAGCTGACCATCTCGGGGTAGAGGTCCGAGGTCTTAGCGACCTTGAAGGCCTGCATCCTGCCTTTTCCGCCCTTGGCGTACATCACCAGCACGAGCGGCTTGGACGTGTCTTCCGTATTGAGGTCGTAGCGGAGCGCCCAGGCCACGTAGTCGCCGTTGAGGTCCATGAACGCATGTTCTTCGTTCGGGTTGTAGCCGGTGTTGTTCGGGTTGTTCTCGTAGTAGATCTCAGGAGCCACGCCGTTCTCGGCCTTGAGCGTCAGCGAGAAGGGCTCCGGCGCGCCCGAGTCAAGCATGGAGCAGTTGCGGCATGTCAGCACGTTGCCGTATTCGTCCGTCGCCGTGCGGACGGTTCCGTTGGTGCCGGCCGTCGCGAGAGAATCGCCGGAGAAGTTGAAGCCGCAGAGGAAGTCGGTGGCGTTCGTCGCCGCGCCGTACCATATCTGCAGATTGTCGAGCGCGACGAACGTCGCGGCGTCGTTCGCGCCGGAGTCTGCCGCTCCGTAAGTCGCGGTCACGGTGCATCCGCGGGCCGCATCGGGGATGGAAACCGGGATGTCCGTCCATTCGCCGGCGGCGACTGGTATCGTCTCGGTCTCCACGCTACCTCCGGCGACGGTCGTCACGACGACGCGGAAGTCGTTCGTCTCGCCTTTCTCGAGCATGGCGTCGATCGTGGCAACGTTCCCGCCGAAGCGCCACTGCGCGAGGCGCCCGGGCGTCGCCGCCATTTCGCCGTCCTCCTTCGCATCCGGCGACACGTAGCACGCGAAGCCTACGCCCGCCGCCGACGCGCTGGCCGCAAGCCTCTGGCCGCCGAGGTCGACGCTCGCCGTAGAGTTCGTCTCGAGAAGCAGCAGCGAACGCCCGCTGCACGCCGTCATCAGCGGATCGGCCGAGCCGAGCTTGGACGAGATCGCGATCTCCGGCAGGAGCCCGGCCGCCATCGTAGCCGCCCACGTCACGTTGTAGTTCTGCACGAGCGCCGGGTAGGTAACGGGCACGCTCATCTGCGGCGTCTGGAAATTCGCGCGCCACCACACCTGTATCTTCGATCCGCTCTCGTTCACGCCGTAGATCGACGACTTGAGCGATTCGAACGGGTCCTTGGGCTCTCCCTCGGCCTCTGCCTCGATGTCATCGATCGACGGCACTTCCGTGGACAACGCCACATTGCCGCCAGGACGGTGGTAGAGGCGCGGATTCCAGTTGCCGCCGCGGGATTCCGGCTCGTAGATGTAGCCCGGCAGGTTGTCGTCCACGCGCTCGGACATCGCCCGCGCCTTCTCCCCCGCCTCGAGCCCGATGCGCGGCGTGATCTCCACGCCCACGGGCCATTCGTTTATCCACGGCGTCGCCACCACGTCCGCACTGTACGCCGTCAGCTCCACCGGGATATAGGAGGGGCATCCCTTCCCGCTTTCGTTCGAGAGCTTGGCGAGAACCTTGTCCCCGTTTGCGCCTACAAGCGAGAGCTCTCCCTTGTAGGCGTCGTAGTTTACGGTAACCGTGCTCGGCATCTTGAAGCCGGTCGTCGTCACCACGTAGTTGGTGGGCACGATCATTGGGCACCCCGCCGGCTTTCCGTTAGGCGCCACGACGACGCGCACGGGATTCTCCGGCCAACTCACGAGATACCAGTCGTGCTCGAAGTTCCACTTCGTCTTCATCGGGTCTTCCGTCTGCCAGAAGATGTCAGCCTTCCACGGCATCGAGATGCCCGTCGAACTCGTCGTGACGTCAGTCGGCGCGATCGCGAATATCTTGCCGTGGTCAGGATCGGTCAACTCGTCGCCCCGGGCGGCCTTGTACCGCTCCAGATACGGCGAATAGGGGTCGTTCTCGTCACGCGATATTCCGGAGGCCGCCACCGCGTAGAGCTGGCTCCCGTCGTAGCCGCCGCCGACCGGCTGCAGGCAGTCGCCCACTTCGGCGGTGAGCGTGTTGACGGCCGGCGGGCAGATCTCCACGACGATATGCGCAATCATGTGGTCCTTCGTCTCGGTGTCGTAGTACGCAAGCACGAACTGCCCCTGCGGACAGTTGATCTCGCCAGTCGTCTCGTCAACCGTGTAGCGCACGGTCAGGAGCTTCGAGTTCGCCGAGTCGTAGTCGATGCCGTATACGACGTTGGTGACGCCCTGCCCGTTTGCGCGATAGACGCTCGCAAGGAGGGACTTGTCGCCGAAGAACTTGACGAACTTGCCCGAGAGGTCGATGAACGCGGCGTTGTTGGCCTCGTCCACCCGCGTCGCGAAGAGCCTGTACGGCCGCGCCGACGACGAACGGCCTATCGAGTAGGTGCGCGAGTCGCTCTCGCCCGAAACGGTCACCCACGTCAACTCCGTCGCGCCGCTCGCGGTGAAGATCACGCGCTCGCATTCGTTCGACGCGCCGAAGTCGAAGACGATTCTGCCTTCGGCGACCGCCGTGGCGTTAGAGGCGAACGTGGCGGCCCAGTCGATGTCCTTCGGATCGAAGATCGTGTCGGTGCAGAAGTCGCCGAGCTTGGCGTCCGGCGGCTGCTCCGAAAGCGTCCGGCCGACCGTCCACGCCGCGAGTTCCCACTGCATCGACCTGTCCTTGGCCGAAATGGACGTCACGGCCTCCTCGGGCGACGTCGGCGCGCGGACGGTCGAGATCGGATACACCACCGTCGGCTGGACGAAGCGGGAATTGCCGCCGACCGAATGGATGTAGACCGGAAGGTCGACCTCGCCGAGCGTGAGCTGCGTATCCGCCGGCTCCGCGGCGGATGCCGGAGACGCCGAGGCGGCACAAAGCGCAACAGCGGCGACGATGGCGGTTGAAAAGTTGAAAGGTTGAAAAGTCGAAAGGTTTTGCTTCATGGATCGTTTCCTTTCCAGTCATCTAGGTTTCTAGGTTTCTAGACTTCTAGACTTCTAGGTTTCTTTCTGGTTTTTCCTCACTTTCCGACGAACGGGAAGAACGTCACCTTGAGTCCGCCCGCGTCGGACGTGGGCGCGCGGACGCTTTCTCCCTTGCGGCAGTACTGGACCACAGCCGGGCAGCGCAGGGCGCGCTCGCCCGTCGCACAGCTTGAGACAAGCGCAATGCCGTCCGCCGGCGCGGTCGCAAGCACATCCCCGCGAAGAACCGCGCC
>JAFPNP010000263.1 GCA_017411125.1 Kiritimatiellia bacterium | reverse complement strand
GATGAGCAGAAACGCGAGGATGGTCGAGAGGATGACGCCGTCGAGCTTGTATTCCTCCGGGAGGAACAAAACGAACGAGAGGTTCATCGCAAGGTTCGCCGCCGCCGAGACGATCGGCTTCCACCTGTCTTCGCGCCATATCGCCGCAGCGGACTTGAACGTGTGGAACACCAGCCGCGACTGGCTCACGTAGAAGAACACGACCACAAGGGCGGGGGTGAGGAAGTGGCGCACGAGGTCGGGGTTCCCTTTCGTCCAGACCTCTATGAACGGCTGGAAAAGCGCCGTCATCATCGCGGCGCACCACGCCACGGCGAGCGTGACTAGGCGGTTCGCCTTCATGAACAGGCGGAAGTTCTGCTCCCGCGTCTCGGTGTGTATCTTGTTGCCGAACCCGCCCATCATCGAATAGCTCAGTATTCCGACGAGCCCGGCGACGGCGGTATAGACGTAATAGTAGTTGCCGTATGCCGCAACGGCCACGAGGCCGAGGAATGCGGAGACCACGACGTTGTCGAACGTGAACGAGACGGCGGAGCCGACTTTGTGCATGAAAATCGCCTTCACGTCCGATATCACTTTGCGGCGCGGCGCGTCCGGCAGACGTCCCTTCGGCACGACGTCCGGGAAGAGCCGCCGCGACTGCCAGTACGTCAGGACGTTCCCGGCGACGGTGAACACCACCGTCGTCGCCACGTAGAGGTAGTAGTTCCGCGTGAGAAGAAGCACGAGGAACACCGAAACGTACTGCGCCATCGAGACGGACGTGGCGATGTTCGCAAGCACGTCCTTGCGGTTGTACGCCCCCAAGACGGAGCGGCGGTAGGCGAAGAGGAAGTAGCCGAGCGACGTGTTGAGGAGGTGGACGAAGAAGAGAACGTGGATATCGACGTCCGCCGGAACGTTGCCGTGCACCAGCGTCCTTATGAACGGCAGGATGCACAGCCCGATTCCGAATATGGCCGTTCCGACGCAGCGGTACACCGTCCTGTAGAATTTCAGGTATGCGCAGATCAGGTTCTTGTCGTCTTCGGCGATGGCCTTGTACATCGAACAGTCTATCGCCATTCCGAATCCGAGCTCCGCGAGCGAAAGGACGCCGAGAACCGATGCGAAAAGCCCGTTGAGACCAAGGTACTCAGGCCCGAGCAGCCACAGGAAGAGCGTCCTGTTCAGGAACGGAAACGCCATGTTCAGCACGCGGTTGAACGCCACGGCAAGGACGTTGCGCTTCGTGCTTTTGACGAAATCGAGCTTCACCGTCCGCGCCTCCTCCACGCAAGGTTCGAATATATCCGCACGAGGAACGTTTCCGCGATTCCACGCAGCGGCGGGAAGCGGACGAACGCCATTACGCACCACCCCGCCACCCGGCGGGAGAGCGAGGCGGCTGAAAGCAGCGCGCGGAAATCGCCGAATCCGCCGGCGAACACCTCCCGCAGCGTCTCAAGCCGCCGGGCGCGCGTCGCGGACGCCACCGACGACGGGCTGAACCAGACGGTGCGGAGCAGCGCGATCCACGACCTTCCGAAAAGGCGCGACAGCTCGGCGTCGAAGCCGGGCTTCTTCGCGATCGACGCATGGAAGGCGAAGAGCGACCTCAACACGCGGGCGTAGTGTTCCATCTTCGGCCCTGCGGCGCGGGACGCCCCCATGATGGAATCTGCGCGCGTGCGGTACATGTAGAACGGCTCGTGCAGCGGCGCGACGCGGCGCGCGGGACAGAACGCGCGCGGCAGGAACTCCAGATCCTCGTACACGAGCCCCGGCACGAAACGCAAGCCCGCTTTTTCCAGAAAAGCGCGGCGATAGACGGTGAACTGCGCTCCTGATACCGGCGTATGCACATGCCCGAACATCTGGACCAGAGAATCCGTGCCGGACATTTCCGGCGGAGCGGATGCGGGCCAGTTGTCCACGATGCGGACGGAGCCTCTTCCCTCGCGCCAGTCGTGGAACGCGCACGGGAACAGGTCGGCTTGCGGCCGTTCGCGGATTCTGGCGGCGAGCCGTCCGAGCGAACCTTCGGCAAGAAAGTCGTCGCCGTCGAGGAATACGACGTACTCGCCGCAGGCGTGGTCCAGCCCCGTGTTGCGCGGCGTGGCGGGCGAACCGCTGCGCGGCTCCGTGAACACCTTGAACCGCCCGTCCGTTCCGGCGATTTCCCTAACGGCGCGTTCGGTCGCATCGCGCGACTGTTCGACTACGGCAAGACACTCCCAATCCCCGAAACCCTGGTCGAGAACGGACTTCAGGCACTCCCGGACGTATGGTTCCACGTCGCAGCACGGAACGATTATGGAAAAGAAAGGAGACATGGCGTCGTTTGACTGCATTTGCATTCCACGCATCAAGCCTGCTCGGCTATCACGAAATGTGGGCGGCGCGTGCTTTCGCGATGGATCTTCGCCAGGTAGAGACCGAATATTCCGACGGCAAGCGTCTGCATGCTCGCCAAGAACGCAATCAGATATGCAAGCACGGCGCATTCCGTGAAAGGACGCCCCAGCGCAAAATGCCGCACAAGCATGAAAACGAGCAACGGGAACGCGGCCGCGAAAGCGAGTATCCCGCCGAACGCGACGGAGCGCAGGGGCGCCGTCGAAAAAGACAGCACTCCATCTACGCCATAGACAAACAGCTTCCAGAACGACCATTTCGTGGATCCCGTCGTCCGCGGCACGTATTCGTAATCGATCCATTTCGTCTTGAATCCGATCCACGGGAATATGCCCTTGATGAAGCGGTCCCGTTCCTGCATGGAGACGATGGCGTCCACGACCTTCCGCGTCATCATGCGGTAGTCCCGCGCGCCTTCGACAAGCTCCAAGTCCGAGAAGCAGCGCATCGTCTTGTAGAAGAGATGCGCGAAAAGCGAACGCAGCAACGGTTCGCCTTTGCGCGTCGTGCGCCGCGTGGCGACCACGTCGAATTTCTCCTCGCGTATCGCGCGCGTCATTTCCGGCAGCAGCGACGGCGGATCCTGCATGTCGACGTCCATCGTAGCCACGAGATCGCCGCCGGAATGCTCCAGTCCGGCAAGCAGCGCGGCCTCCTTGCCGAAGTTCCGCGGGAACGAAATGTAGTGGACGCGCCTGTCCGACGAAGCGATTTCCTTTATCGCCGCCAGCGTGCCGTCGGTGGAGCCGTCGTCCACGAACAACAGTTTCCATTCGCACGGCATCGTCTGGGCGGCGACGGCTTCGACGTAGGTGCGGATGCATTCGCATTCGTTGAACACCGGCACGACTATCGTCAGCGCCGGCGCGTTCTGGCCGACTGGCATCTTCATCTGTGCTGCTCCTTTCCGAACCGCTTTCCCTCGAACCGTTTCAGGAAAAGGTCGAGCCGGAACGCGAATCCATATCTGAACCAGTAGAACCGCCGGAACCACTCGCGCCCCCACAGGCTTTTTGTCTTGCGCGATATGGTGGACGAACCGGAACGTGTCGTTGCGAACGCGTCCGCGGCGGCCAATACGCGAACGCCGCAACAGGCGAAAACGGACCATGCGTCGCAGACGTTCGCCATCGGCGTCATGAGCGCGGAAAGCCTGTCCGCAGCAGCGGCATTGAGCACGTAGCAGTACGCGCCCCAGGCCCATGCCCCGCCGCCGATTTCATACCAATCGCCGCATGGCGCTTTCGGCTTGGGCAATCCCCTGTTCATGAGCCATACGGTCGGAACGGCGGGATCGCACTCCTTCTCGATCGCGGCGAGATGCGCCTTGAGCGCGTCCATGTCCGCAAGCACATCGTCCTCGAACACTGCCGCGAGCGGCAGATTCCGCGCCGCGACCGTTTCCCAGCACTTTCTGTGCGAGAGCGCGCATCCGATCTCGCCCGGCTTCACGCGTCGGGCGTTCGCGAGATAGAAGCGCACGGGCGGACACGCCTTGCGCAGTTCCGCGGGCGCAAGTGCGCGCGCATCGACAGCCGGGACGCGTTCGAAAGACATTCCGGCGGAAGCAAACATCCGCCGCGTCTCCTCCAGCCGCGCCGCGTCCCGGTCGAGATTTATCACGAAACTCTTCACGCGACGATGCTCCTTGCGGCAAGATACGCCTGCACGGCGAGAGACCACAACGCGCCGCAATGCGGAGTGCGAACGCCGAGCTTGTGCGGCGGACGCCCCGGAATGCGTCCCGTAAGTTCGCGCATCAGTTCGCGGTAGGCGGCCCTGTGCTGCTCGGCTTTTGCGAGCCACGCCGCGCGGATCTTGCGGGGATCGGGACGATGCGCGCACCAATAGGCTATTCCTTCGCCGACGGCTTCCGGCGCCGCCTCCACTTCGCGCACGTATTCCTCAGGGTACAGCGCGGCGCGTCCGCCCAACGCAGGCGTGTCCACGACTGGAAGTCCGCAAAGAAGATATTCGGCCGAAGCGAAGCACGCCCCTTCGGCGGCGGAGAGCGCAAGGCCGCATTTCGCCTTGGCAAGCAGCACGGACACATCGACGCCCCTGAATTCGGACACCCATCCGGCATCGGGGAAACGTTCGCGTATCTGCGCCTTGTAGACCGGATCGCCGTAATGGTCTTTCGTTCCGACGAGCAGAAGACGCGGGGAAAGCGCGTCCGGAATGAGCGAATGGCGCTTGAACGGCGTGACGCGGGCGATGTACGCGGCGTCGTACCGGCGCTCCGTTCCGCCCATCGGGCGGTAGCGCCGCTCGTCGAGAAAGCAGTTCTGGTGTATGAAACGAGTTTCCAGCCCCAAGGCGTCCAGGGCGGCGACTTCGCCGAGGCAATTGCAGAGCACGATGACGCGCGTTCCGGGGGCCTGTTCGCGGAAACGCGATATCGATGCGGCGAGCCTGGATGCCGGTTCGTCCGTTTCGTGCTCGAATCCAAGCTGCAGCAGAAACGCCGCTCCGCCGTTCGCCCTGGCGAACTCGGCAAACGAAGACATGTTCTTTTCGAAATCGCGTTCGTAGGCCGCCGCGACTGCGGGGCTTGCGCTCAGCACGCTTGCGCCGCTCCGGGCAAGCACTTTGCGGAATCCGGGTGTAAGCGTCATGTCTTGTCGCTCCTTTCCGCCGCCACGAGGCTGCGCCATTCCAGACCGAGATAGCTCAAAAGCGCGAACAGTCCGGTGAGGAATATAAGGTTCATCTGCTGGCGCAATACCCATTCTAGGATGCCCTGCAGGTAGTTGGCGGCAAGGCCGCCTATCGCCCCGGCGGGAATGAAATACCATTTCGTCCCGCGCAGCCGCCTGAGAAGCCGCACGCCAAGCAGCCAATACCACATGAACCAGGCGAGCATCGCCGCAAGCGCCGGGATGCCGCATTCCGCGCACACGAGCAGGTAGACCGTCTCTACCACGCCGTCAGACCCCATGTTCTCCGGGAAGTAGCGTCCCGCGCGCTCCGCATATTCGTAAGGACGGTTTATTTTTATGCCCCAGTTGTTGATGCCGATTCCGCGCAAAGGCTCGTCCTTGATCATTTCCCATGCGCATCCCGCCAGTTCGACGCGGGTGTTGGCCGACGCCTCGGATGCGGTCTGGAAACGTTCCACGATACGCGGGATGAGCGCGACAAGGCACACGCCGAGGACGACGACGACTGGCAGTATCCGGAACATCTTCTGCACGATCCTCTTGCCTTCGAGGAAACAGGCCGCCGCCGCAATGCCGTAGCCTATCGGCATGGCGGCGATCGCGCCGCGTGAATAAGACCACACAGACGCGATTCCGGCGCACACGCACGTCAGCGCGGACAACTTGCCGATCCACGTCCGCGCGCCGTGCGTCAGGTATGCGGCGAAGAACACCGGGCCGAACAGGTTCATCGCCATCGACATGCTGTTGCGGTGCGGGAATATGCCCCGCGGCTGGTACACGCCGGAAAAATGCATCTTGGATACGATGAAGAAGTTGCCCACGATGATCAAGGCGAACATCAACAGAACCGATTTCACGTCGCCGCTCATGCGCAGAAAGCACAGGATGGAAAGCGAAAACGAGTAGATCATCAGCATCTTCCACAGTTCGCACCATGCGAGTTCGCCGCTTGCCGCAGTGGAGAGGCTTGGAAGGCACAGCAGGAAATACACCGCGTAGATGCGGAATCCGCCGTCCGGCAGAAGGCTTTTCACCTTGTGCTTCAAGGCGGCCACGCCGAGAAGCGCGAAGGCGAGCAGGTAGACGAGGCTCACCTCCATGCCGCGTGCGCTTCCGCGGTAGTCCTCGTGCGACAGGAAGTTTATCGCCGTTCCCTGCCATGCGAACATCGCCGCCGCCATGCCCCACAGCGCGTGGCGCATCCAACGGCTGTTGATGAAAAACAGGTACGCGAGAGGCGGAACGCCAAGGGCGGCGACTGTGAACACGAAGTATTTCATGTCAGTCCAGCAGGGCTTCGCGCGTGAGGCGCGTGGTGACCAGGTTGAACAGCTGCGCCGTGGGCATGAGTTTCTTGACGAACACGTTGTACTCGGATATGTTGTCCTGCGGCACGTATACGATGTCGCCTGCCTTGAGCATGACGTTGCGGCACTTCCCAGCGATGATGCCGTCCACGTCTACCTTGTACATCTTGGGATTGGCAAGGCCGTCGCGTATGATAATCACGTGGCTCCAGTGCGTCTCCTTCAGCCAGCCGGCCATGGTGAGCGTCTCTATGAGTCCCATGCGCGGCTCGTAGAGGCGCTTGTGCGGATTCGGCACGGCGCCGCAGATCGTCACGGAGGACTCCATGCGCTGGGCGATGAACACGTAGTCGCCGCGGCGTATGAGCACGTTGTGGAGAGTGTCGCCCTCGTTCACGGCCTTGATGAAGTCCACCGGAAGAATTTCGCCCTTTCGGATTATTATCGAGTGCGGCAGGTCCGCCACGTCCACCGTGACGCCGTTGAATAGGCGGCTGGCGCTCGATCCGGCCATGGCGTAGAGATCTGCGAGGCGGGTCGAATTCGATATTCCGTACACGCCGGGCTTGGCGCAGGAGCCCGCGATGGTCGCGGTTTCGCTCTGCACTTCTCTCACGGTTATGCTGACCACGGGGTTTTTTACGTATGGGGCGAGGCCCGCCCTTATCTTTTCCGCGCCCTGCGCGATCGTGAGGCCGCTCAGGCGCACCTGTCCCATGAACGCGATGCCTATCGTCCCGTCAGGGCCTATCCTGGTTATCATGCCGAGGTCGGGATGGTCGTAGACGCGTATCTCGATCTCGTCGCCCGCGTTCATCTTGTAGGTCGGCTCGTCCTCGTTCGCAAGTTCCTGAAGTCGCTTGTTGATGCGCCGGATCGACTCTTCGTCGCGCCCCGTCGCCTCGATCAGCGCGTTCCCGTCGGCGGCGCCGTTTTCGCCGAACGCGGAATCGTAGTTGTCGGTAAGGCGATCCCAGTAGCATCCCTGCAGCAGCGCCAGAACACAGAAAAGAACAACATACGCCCTCATCCTTTCGACTCCATTTCCCGCCTGATGATCCGCGTCGGCGCCCCAGTCGCTATCGCCATTACCGGCTTGCCGGAAGCGTTCAGATGTTTGCGCGCGTATCTGAACCACGAACGCGGCGTGCTGCCCGTGCCGGTGACGAGTATCACGCTGTCGCAGGCCGAGAGCAGCTGGTCGAGGAAACTGCCGCCACGCCTGATTCCGTCCTGTATGTGGACGAACACATGGTCGTATTGCGCGCGCAGTGCGGCAAGATCCGCCTGCAGCATTTGCAATTCCGTCGGGGCCAGCGCGTACCTGTTCGCCACGGGGAACCATCCCTTGTTTCCCGTGCAGACGGTACTGAGCATTCCTGCGCCGGGCTCGCCCTGCCTCTCGGACCCGTCGTCTGACACCACCTCGAGCGCGAACGATTGCTCGCCGGACATCGCAAGCGACCACGCCAGCACCTCGCGGAACTTCGGCTGCACTTCCGCGCCAGGAAGCCGGCATACCAGCACGACGCCTTTCGGACAGTCCTCGCCCGAAAACTTCAGCGCCACGATTCCAAGCACGTCCTTCTCATCCGCCTCGGACAGCTTGCCCGAATGCGGCAGGGAGCCGAGGAAACGGATATCATCATATGCGGCAAGT
>JAFPNP010000262.1 GCA_017411125.1 Kiritimatiellia bacterium | reverse complement strand
GTGCGAAGAGAGCTTGCATACGGATCGCGCGTGGGATTGAACACCGTGCGGTTCTGGATGAGCCAGCGCATCTACCGGGAGAAGGGCGAGGAGTTCGTCAAGCGCGTGGTCGAGTTCGTGCGCACGTGCCACTCGTGCGGATACAAGACCATGCCCATCCTCTTCAACGGCAACGGATTGGACTTGAACACGATCAAGCCGGAGGCGTATGCGGAGGCCGATCGCTACACGACCGCCATCGTGAACGCGCTCAAGGACGAGCCCGGCCTTTTGATGTTCGACATGATGAACGAGCCTCTGTGCAACAAGCACTATTTCAAAGCCGACGCGGAAGGCCGGAAGGCGGTCGCCGATCTCACGTGGACGTTTCTTCGCCGCCAAGTCGAGCTGGCGCAGAAGCTCGCCCCGGACTGTCTTTTCACCGTCGGCTACACGACGGCGAACGAAATAGAGAAGTCCACCGCCGAGAAGCTCGACGTCATATCCTTCCACGACTACAGCGCAAGGCGCGAGTCGGCCCGCGCAAACTACCGGAAGGCTGCTGAATGGGGCCGCGCGCTGGGCAAGCCGGTGATACAGACCGAGACGGGCTGCCTCGCGCGCGCCAATTCCTATGAAATGGCGTTGCAGATGTGCCACGAGCACGAAATGGGATGGGTGCTGTTCAATCTCGTCATAGAAGGGCGGTGCATCGACGAGCATGGAATATTCTACCCGGACGGAACCATACGCGACGCGGGCACAATCGCCGCCATGTTCGGCTGCTTCCGGAACCGAGGCGAAAACAGCGCCGTCGTCCCTCCGAACCCCAACCGCGAGGGCAAGGCGGACCGGGCTTTGAAGCTGATACGCGACGCGCTCAAGGAGTACACCGAGGATGCGTTCGACTACCGCCGCAGCGACAGGAAGAAGCTGCTTGACGCGTGCGAGGTGGCCGCGAACCTGCTGGAGGCCTGCGAGCTGGTGCCGATGTGCGACCTGCCGACAACGCGCATCGCGGCGTTCCGCAAAGACCCGAACTCCGACCTTTGGGAGATACGCAAGTTCGCATACGCCCTGGCGAAGCGCCTCAAGGAAGTATGCCAGATATTGGAATAGTCTACTGCAATCATCTATGAACGTAAAAGATACAATTTGCGGTCCTGCCTTGTTCAGGAACCTTGAGCTTGACGGCAAGGCCGTCGACATAGCCGTGAAGGACGGGCGCATCGCCGCCATCGACCCGGCTTCGGAAACCGGCGGACGGGCGCAGCCCGTCGTGCCCGCGTTCTACAATTGCCACACGCACCTCGCGATGAGCCTGCTGCGCGGATATGCGGACGATCTGGAACTGATGCCGTGGCTGCAGGAACACATCTGGCCGGCCGAGGCGCACCTCACGGACGAGATCGTGTACGCCGGCGCAAGGCTTGCGATACTCGAACTTATACGCTCCGGTACGGTGTTCGCGAACGACATGTACTGGCACGCGCCGGCGGTCGCGCGCGCAGCCGAGGAAATGGGAATCCGCTGCGCCGTGTCCATGCAGACCATCGAAACGGGCGGGCCGGGGCGGAACGATCCGAAGAACGTCGCCGCCAACGCGGCGCTCGAGAGGCTTCCGCGCGACGCGTCCGCCCGCGTGTTCGCCACGCTTGCGCCGCACGCCATCTACACGGTGTGCGAAAGTTCGTTGCGCGACATCGCCGCAAGGGCGAAGGCGGAGGATACGTTCGTCCACATCCATGTGGCGGAGACGCGCTTCGAGGTGGAGACCTGCCGGAAGGAGCGCGGCGGCCGCACTCCCGTCGCGTATCTCAACGACGTCGGCCTTCTTGGCCCTAAGACCGTCATGGCGCATTGCGTCCATCTGACGGACGACGACATCCGCATCATCGCAGACGCCGGCGCCGTAATATGCGAGAACCAGCAGTCGAACATGAAGCTCGTTTCGGGCCTTTTTCCGTTCAGGCGGGCGGTCGAGAAGGGCGGATGCCGCGCAGCGATCGGCACGGACGGCGCTTCGTCCAACAATTCGCTTTCGATGTTCGCCGAGATGAAGTGCGCCGCGCTCGCGGCCAAGATCGAGAGCGGCGACCCGACTTGCGCGCCGGCGGAAAGCGTCCTCCGCCTCGCGACGCGCGGAGGCGCGGAGGCGTTCGGAATCGACGCTGGCGAAATCCGCGTCGGCGCACAGGCCGATTTCCTGGTGCTGCGCCCCGACGCGCTGCCGCTCGTGCCGGGCTTCAGCAGGACGAGCGATCTAGTGTATGCGGCGGACGCCTCGTGCGTGGACACTGTGGTGTGCGCGGGCCGCGTGCTGATGGAAGATGGCGCGATCCCTAGCGAGGAGGAAATCGTGGATGCGGCGCGCGCGGCGGCGAAGGGCTTGACGCGACGGTGAAATTGTGCTAGAATGAGCGCCAATTTTTCCGGCGGGGAAGGTCCCCGGTGGTGAAATAAAAGGAGTAACAGATAAAAATGGCTATCAAGGTTGGCATCAACGGCTTCGGCCGCATCGGCCGCATGGTTTTCCGCGCGGCAGTCGAGAACTTCGCGAACGACATCGAGGTCGTGGGCATCAATGACCTGCTCGATCCCGATTACCTCGCCTACATGCTGAAGTACGACTCGGTACACGGCATCTTCAAGCACGACATCAAGGTCGAGGGCACGAACCTCGTCGTCGACGGCAAGGCGATCCGCCTCACGGCCGAGAAGGATCCTGCCGCCCTCAAGTGGAACGAAGTCGGCGCCGAGATCGTCGTCGAGTCCACCGGCCTCTTCCTCACGGACGAGAAGGCGCGCGCGCACATCACCGCCGGCGCCAAGAAGGTCATCATGTCCGCTCCTTCGAAGGACGCGACCCCGATGTTCGTCTATGGCGTGAACCACACGACCTACGCCGGCCAGGACATCATCTCCAACGCTTCCTGCACGACGAACTGCCTTGCGCCGCTCTCGAAGGTCATCCACGAGAAGTTCGGCATCAAGCGCGGTCTCATGACGACCGTTCACGCCGCCACGGCGACGCAGAAGACGGTCGACGGCCCGTCCAAGAAGGACTGGCGCGGCGGCCGCGGCATCCTCGAGAACATCATCCCGTCTTCCACGGGCGCGGCTAAGGCCGTCGGCAAGGTCCTCCCCGACCTCAACGGCAAGCTCACCGGCATTTCGATGCGCGTTCCCACGAGCGACGTCTCCATCGTCGACCTCACGGCAGAGCTTGAAAAGCCCGCGACGATCGAAGAGATCAAGGCCGCCGTCAAGGAGGCGTCCGAGGGTTCGCTGAAGGGCATTCTCGGCTACACCGAGGACGCGGTGGTCTCCACCGACTTCCGCGGCGACGCCCGCACGTCAATCTTCGACGCGGACAAGTCCATGTGCCTCGATTCGACCTTCGTCAAGCTTCTCTCGTGGTACGACAACGAGTGGGGCTATTCGAACAAGGTCCTCGAGATGGCTCGCGTCATCGCGAAGTAACGGCTTTCAAGGCCATGTGGCGAAAGAGGGCGCGGCGCGGATTTGCGCCGCGCCCCTTTCATTCAATCGATGAGAACGCATTGGTTTTTCGATTTCGACGGCACGCTCTGCGACACGGAGGCCGATATCAAGGCCGCCTGGCGCGCGGCGTTGCGCAACCTCGGCAGGGAGTGTCCGCAATTTGATCGCGTGTACCGCACGGGGCCGACTCTCGAACAGGTGGCGTACATGCTTTTCGAGGACGCCACGCCGGCGCTGGTGGATGCCATCAAGGAACAATTTCGCACATGCTACGACGGAAGCGATTTTCCGTCCACGCGTCCGTACAAATGGGTGCCCGCATGGCTTGCAGACCTGAAGCGGCAAGGCTGCCGCATCTACATCGCGACCAACAAGCGATGGAATCCCACGCGCATTCTCGTGAAGAAGCTTGGATGGGATGTCCTGTTCGACGGATGTTATTCGTTCGATTCGTTCCTCGACCCTGACGTGGCTGCGGCGCATCCCGGCGCTCCACGCCGCGCATTGACAAAGGCGGAGCTGCTTTCGGAGGCGATGCGCATTCGCGGCATAGACCGCGCCGACGCCGTGATGGTCGGCGACACGAAAGGCGATGTCTCGTCCGGCGCCGCCGCCGGGATGCATACGATAGGATGCACGTGGGGATACGGCGCGCGGGAGGAACTGGAGGGTGCGGATGAAATCTACGAAGCAGCAAGGTTCGCCTGATCCTCTGCATGGACACCCCGAACTTCGCCGCCGTTTGCGCGACACAGCCGCGCGCAAGCGTCTTGCGGAACGTGCCACGCCCGACCTCCCGATCGACGGCGACCCGATCGAGACGCGGGTGCCGACGGTGCGCGCGGGGACGTTGTTCGACGGCATCTTGAACGATCTGCTCGTGGAAAAGAACGCGTTCTTCGATGCTGTATGCGCACAGTGGAATACGCTCTTCCCAGATTTGCCCGCACGGCCCGGACGCTATTCTGACGGACGTCTTTTTCTCTATGTGCGAACGTCGGGACAGCTTTTCGCTCTGCGCCCCAAATTGCCCAAGATAAAGAAGGCTCTTCAGCCGATTCGCGAAAGCAGCCCGGATGCCCCCAAGCGCCTGACGATCAATCTTGAAATACATTCCCGCGTATCATACTAAAATGCAAGGACAGGTTTTTTTCATTTCCGGCATCGACACCGGCATCGGCAAGACCGTGGTGACCGGGCTGATGGCGCGATGGCTGCGTTCCGCCGGACGCGACGCGATAACTGTAAAGATGGTGCAGACCGGGAACGACGGCTTTTCCGAGGATCTTGACGCGCACCGCGCCATCGCCGGGCAGCCGCGCTTCCGCGAGGACGAACTGGGACTCACCGCGCCGCAGATATTCAAGTTCCCGTCGTCGCCAGAACTCGCAGCGAGGCTGGAAGGACGCTCGGTCGATTTGAAGGCCATAGCGGATTCCGTCGCCAGATGCGCCGCGTCGCACGACGTCGTGCTGGTCGAAGGCGCCGGCGGGCTCGCCGTGCCGCTGACGCGCGACACGCTCGCCGTAGATTTCGCCGCAGCGCAGAAGTGGCCGCTCGTTCTCGTGGCGAGCGGACGCCTCGGCTCCATCAACCACATAATCCTTTCGCTGGAGGCCGCGAAGTCGCGCGGGATGCAGGTGGCGGGCGTCGTCTACAATTGGTGCGCCGACGCCGACCCCGTGATCGACGCGGATACCCCCGAAGTCACGCGACGCGCGCTTCTCCGTCTTGGGTTTCCGCCCGTGGTCGTGAAAGTAGGGCGGTGTTCCCGCCCGTCAGACGTTGAACATCTCGGAATAGATTTCGGGGCCCTTGTGTCCGAAGCATTCAAGCGGACGCACCGCGAAGCGGACTGACTTCACGCCTTTGAGCTCCGACACCGCGAACACGATGTGCCCTTTGTCCGTTTCCTTGGATGCCGGAAGGAAGTAGCTTTCCGAAAGGACGCGCTTGGACGCCACGGGGTAGTCCACGTCCTCGTGGTAGGCGAGCGCCGTCACTTCGTAGTCGTGTACGCGGGACGTTGCGCTCGGCCTGGCCGCCGGAAAGCTCACGGTGATCTGGTCGGTCGCCGCGCCGGCGCGGTTCTTGCCCATGGCTCGCGACACCGTGACTTTCGCGTCCGGCGCGAACGACGGCGCGATTCTCTTCGCGCTGCGTGCTTCGAACGCGAGCGGTTTCGTCCCGTCGAGCGGAAGCACCCAGTCGTCGCCAAGGCTTTCTCCGTACACGAACTCCCGGCGGGAGAAGGTGATCTTGTCGCCGTAGACGCGCACGAGCATTCCCTGGCGGCCTCTGCCTTCGGGGAGAATGCGCATCTGCTTTGCGATTCCGTTGTGGTTTTCGCCGTTGTCGCGCCAGTACTGCGAGAAGATGTAGCGCAGCGACCCCGTGCCGACGGACGTGAACTTGCCCTGCCAGATGCAGCGGTCGTCGGTGATGGAATAGTGCGAGTGGCCGGAGAACGCCACGGCGTTCGGGAACTTGTCGAGCGCGCGCGTGGCGACGCCGCCGTCGTTGCCCCACGCCCACGGTCCTTGCACGGTGTTGCCGGGATGCGGGTGCTGCGTGTAGAAAAACGGTTTGCCGTTGCGGAGGCCGAGCTTGTCGGCGTTTTCCTGGAGGAATTTGTCGAGGTGCCTCTCGTTGCCCCAATGCGCGCCGATGAACGTGTAGCCTTTGACGTTCTTCGCCCAGATGGGCTTGAAAGGCTCCTTGAAAATGCGCTCCCAGACTTTGGCGTAGTTGTTCTCGAAATTGAGCACGTTCGCCCTTAGGAACGCGGGGGCGGCGCTGGAACGACGCCAGTTGTGGAACTCGTGGTTGCCGTAGATGAACAGCTGCTCGACATGGCGTCCGTCCGGCGCCTTGCCGCCGGGGAACGTGCGCCACCAGCAGTCCGCCGTGCGCTCCATCTGTTCGATGAGTCCGGTATCCGCGATGTCGCCGGCGATCAAGACGCCGTCCGCGCCGTTGTCGCGGAAGTATTCAAACGCCTTGAGGAGCGTGTCTTCGTCGCCCTTGCGGTTCAGATGCACGTCGCTCAGCACTCCGAAAGATACGCAGGGTGCGCACGGAGCGGCAGGTGGAGTTTGCGCGGCAGCGGCGGCTGGACGCGCGCCGGCACACGCCGCGCCTGCGAAGAATGCGTTTCTTATGAAGTTCCTTCTATTTTGCATTTTGTATTTTCCTTAATGGTTCAGTTTGCGGGAAATCGAAAGCAGCGTCTTGCGGAAGTTGTCCTCTGTGCGCGGAAGCGTTGGCCTGAGCGATTCGAGCGGCTTCGCCTTGAGTTCAAGACGTTCTGGTTCCGCAGCGACTTTGACGACCGCCATGCGTTCGTTCGCCGCCACGGCCTTTCTGGTGTTTTCCGCCACTTTTCTGGCGTGCGGCGCGTACCAGTGCCGCGCTAGCTCGTACTGGTGGCTGCGGCAGTATGAACACGAAGCGTTCTCGAAGAGCGTTTTTTCGAAGGCGGGATTCCGTATCTTCTCGACGGCGTCGAGGCGTTTGTACGATTCCCAGAGCGAGTAGTCGGTGTGGAGCGCGAGAAGGTCGGCCATCAGGTCGCACAGGTCGGCGACGTTCCGCGCGTGGGCGGCAAGTTTCTCGCCGTCGCCTTTGCCGTTTCTCCATGCGGCGTGGTCGCGCGTGAATTCCCACACGCGCACCGCGATCGCGCGGTCGAGGGCCGTGCGGGCGATGTCGATCGCGTCGCGGCGGATGAACGGGCTGCTGTCCCATGGAACGTAGGCCAGCAGCTCGAAAACGTCCTGCGCGTCCTTCGTGGCTCGGTGCCATTTCTCCACGCGCTCTGCCGCGCTGTTTCCGTCCCCAGCGCCGCCGATGCCGAGAACGGCCTGCGAATAGTTGGTGCCCCATGCGCGCAGCCGCGATGCCGGAAGGACGGCTTTCCACGCTGCTTTCATCAGCGCCGCGTGTTTTCCGTAGCGGCTTGCACACAGCTCGTCCAGCACGTCGCCGTGCGGAACCGCTTTGGAAGACCATGCGTTGGCCGTGAAGAAGCGGAGGGCGAGCGTGTCCGTGTGGCTCGATTCGGGCCACAGGATGTAGCCTTTGCAGAACGGATCGTTCTGGACGATTTTCTGCCGTTCTTCGACGAGCGGATAGTTGGCGCGGATGTCGAGGGCGTTCTCGTAGGCGAGGAACATGGAATAGGTGTACGGGAACTTTCCGATTACGTCCCAATCGGTGAAGATACGGTCGGTATGCGGAGACTGGCAGTCGGCCTCGTAGTCCCAGAGGATCACCCGGTTCTTGTCGAGCGTCTTGAGGTATTCACGCACTTCTTCCGCTTTCCAGGAGTTGTAGAAGTCCCAGCCGGCAATAAGCAGTTTTGCGTCGGGGTAGTCGCGTCCCGCCATGTCGAGGAACTTGTTGAGCGTCTTCACCTTGAGGTCGAAGTTCGCCTTGCGGTCTTTGTAGCAGCGGCGCTCGCCGAGGCCGATGGTGTGGAGAAGGCGCGGCTCGGGCGCGCCTTTGCCGTAGGCGTCTATGGCGGCCTTCGTCAGCTTCCAGTACTCCTCGGCCCAGTTCCCCTCGCGGATGTCCCATACGCGCAGATGCGGCTCGGCGTGCGTGGAGTTGGACTGCGGGAGAAACGGCGGCTTTTTGGCCGCAAGATATGAATCCGGCGTGGGCGAGTACCAGTGGGACATCGTGCCGAAATCCTCCGGCGCCATGATTCCGCGCTCGAATGCGTACTTGTGGAGGTTCTGCCGGAGCTTGCCCCGGAACTGGAGGCTCCAGAAGAGCGTGCGGTCGTTGTAGCCTGCATACATGCCGGGCTGTGGCTTCGACGCGTCGGGATACGGACAGACGTCCGGGAACGTCCGCTGGAAAAGATCGTCCTGCCCGATGCGGAGCATGAACGTGTTGAGCCGCCGCTTGAGTAGCCAGTCTATTTCCTTCTTCCAGTCGTCAAGCCCCCAATGTTCCGCCTGGAAGCGCGTGAGGCCGCGGTGCGCGAAGTAGCGGATGCCGCGGTACTCGAAGTGCGCCTCTTCGCGGACGTCTAGGCCGGAGAGGTCGATGGACTCCTTTTTCGGCACCACGTCGCCGTCCCAGAACCAGCGGCATCCGCCGCGTCGCTCCAGAAGGTCGTACAGTCCGTACCACACGCTGCGCGTGTTCGAGCCGACGACGGTTACGCCGCCCGCAGCGTCCGACTTTATCGAATATGCGTCTCTTCCGTTTTTGGACACCTTCGGGTCTATTGCGAAGCGCACCGCGCCTTTCGGCGCGTCTTTTCCGGTTATCGCCTTGTGGTATTTCGCGAACTCCGCGAGTTGCGGGGCGAACGTCGTTTCCTGCTCCTTGCGCTCCATCTCCTCGAATGCCTCGGCGTAGCGGCGGCCGAACTCGCGAAGGGCGGCGGTGTTGAAGTGCAGCTTGTCCTTGTTCGCGCCAAGCCCCTTGGCGGACACTGTCTGGAACTTGGGAATCTTGTTTTCGAGCGAATGCAGCTGCGCGTTGATTTCGCGCCACAACAACTTGCCGCACTTGGCTCGGAAACCGTCCAGATACCATCCGAGTTCTCCCGCGACAAACGGCACGTCGCCGAACTCCCGCCTGAACGCTTTTACCATCGCCTCGACCTTCTTGCCCCACTCCGACGCTTTCGCCGGCGTGGCGTCGTGTTCGCCCTGATGCCAGAGGATGCCTTTGAGCATACCGTTCTTCAGCGCGATCCGCGTCCGGGCCACGGCGTTCGACCAGAGGTCGCCACTCTCAATCCAGCGGTCGATTCCCGTGCCGCCGACTGCGCACGGGACGAGGCCGATCTTGACGTTCTTGTCCTTGTCCGCCATCGTTCTGGCGAAACTGGCGGCGAGCCCCGCGCCCGCGGCCTTTTTGTCGAAATGTATCGGTTCGTCCGCGACCTGCCATTTTCCTTGGGCGTCAAGCTTGAATATCCTGTCCGTGTTCACGCGGTTGGCGGCGGTCAAGATGCCGCGCCCCGCCATGTTGGACTGCCCCACGAGGAGGTAGATATCCATGTCGTCCGCAAGCGCCGCGATTATTTTGCGCATCGTCTTGCGGAAGTTCGCTTCCGTGCGCGGGAGCGTGGGCTTGAGCGATTCGAGCGGCTTTGCCTTGAGCGCGAGACGCTCCGCCTCCGCGCCTTCCGAGAACTTCGCCGCGCGGTCGCCGGACGCAACGGCCTTCGCAAGACGGTCCGCCATCTTCCGCGCGTGCGGCGCGTACCAATGCCGCGCCAGCTCGTACTGGTGGCTGCGGCAATAAGGGCACGAGGCGTTCTCGAAAAGCGTTTTTTCAAAAGCCGGATTCTGGATCTTCTCTACCGCGTCGAGACGCTTGTACGATTCCCAGATGGAGTAGTCGGTGTGGAGCGCGAGGAGGTCGGCCATCGCGTCGCAGAGGTCGGCGACGTTGTTTGCGCTGACAACAAGCCGATCTTGCAGTTGTACGCTTGCCGTCGCACCGTCCTTCCGCCATTCGGCGAGGTCGCGGCAAAGTTTCATCCCGCGAAGCGCAATCAGGCGGTCGAGCGTCATGCGCGCGAGGTCGATCGCGTCGCGGCGGACGAACTCGTCGTTCCAGGGCGCATCCGACAGCAGCGAGAACACGGCGCAGGCATCCTCGACGGGCTTCTTCCATTCGCGTATCCGCTTCTCGCTCGCCTCGGCGTCAAAACCATTTCCGACGATAAAGCGCCCGTAGTTGCTGCCCCAGGCGCGGAGGTATGACGCCGGAATGGCGGCCTTCCACGCCGC
>JAFPNP010000261.1 GCA_017411125.1 Kiritimatiellia bacterium | reverse complement strand
TCGCCCGCGTCGAAACGTCCGAAGTCGGCGGGATCGCCAACCGCACCATCGTGCCCGGGTCCGGCGACTGGGTCGGCATCGGGGTGGGACGTCTCAGCAGCCTGAAAAAGGCCAACAACACCACCCGCGATGCCTTCATGAAGGCGGTCGCCGAGATGTTCGGCGGGGAAGACCACATCCCCGGCAGCGTGAAGGACGCCATGAAGCTGGAGGACTACGGCAAGGGCAGGCCCCTGACGGCCCGGCGCATCCTCGCCGTCAAGGCCGCCATCGACAACGACGGCACCTACGCCAAGATGGTCGGCTCGTTCAGAAGCACGGATTCCGGGCATGTCGCGCAACGCCTGGGCTGGCTCCCCAGCGAGATGCCGAAGCTCGCCCGCGCCGCGCGCTACCTTTCCGCCATCACCGGCGAGGCCGAAGTCGAGTCGATCGAGCGGCTGTCCACGCCCGGCACGAAGGAGAACCGCCTGCTGAACTACGGCGGCCGCTTCCTGGAGAGCGCCGGGAATTTCAAGAACGGCATGCGGCTCCTCGACACGTTCAAGGACTGGTTCACCGGCGTGAACGATGCGCTGGTGGCGAACGGCGGAGAATGGGCAGACCGCAAGGAGGGGTGGCCCCCGACGCTTCTCAACGCCAGGGTGTCGAACTTCTCGCCCGGCGTGCGCCTCGGTTTCGAGAAGTTCGTGTTCGAGTACATCGCGCAGGACCCGGCCTTCGATCTTGCCGAGAAGGACGCCACGCGCCTGTTCGGCATGGAGAACAACGTCGCGTCCCACTTCTTCGGACGCCATCTCAACCAGGCCTGCACTCAGGCAATCGCGCAAATCCCGCCGGAAAGGCGCAAGACGTTCTTCAAGGCCGTCACCATGTTCTTCCCGGTCGTCCACACCGCCGAAGACGCCAATAAGAAACCCAAAGATCGCGGAGAACCCCGGGACAACAAGATCGTCGTCGCCCGGGTTCTCAAGAATCTGGACAAGATCGAGGAACTGGAGGCCCGCGGCGAGCTCACGTTCAAGAACCTCGCCAAGGTTTGCGTTCCCGAACTGCCGGAGGACAGCGCGTTCGAATTCCGCGAAGTCGGGAAGGCGATTTCCGACGTCGCGGACAATGTGATGCCGGAGATCGTGAAGCGAAAACTCAATCTGCAACTGCTCGTGCCGGTGCTCAGCACGCTTCAGGAGACGGGCTGCTCGCTGGACGAGGCGATCGAGTCCGTCACCGGCGGCAAACCCCAGCCGCTGGCCCCGTACATGACGAGCGGAACGCTCGGACTCGATGCGTTCGACGGCACCACCATGGCGGGCCGCAAGCGTCTCGAGTCCGATCTCGTGCGCCCGTTTGGATACACCGACGTGAAACGCGGAAAAGTTCTCATTCCCGACGAAAAGAGCGCGTTCAGGTTTCGCTTCCCGGGCGAAGATCCGATTGCGACAGACAGCTCCGCTCAAGGAAAGAAGAACATCGGAACGGTTATCGACAAGATCGAGGCGATGTGCGGAAAGTTGCGTCCCCGGCAGGCGTCGAACGTGATGACGATGGTCTCGCAGTCGGCCCTTGCCATTTTGCGTGGCGGGCTGTCGATCTACGGCATCGACACCAACGAGCACGGCGGGTGCGACTTCACGCTGTCGAAGAACGAAAAGACGGGCGAGATCTTGATTCGCTATTCCAGTCCCGAGGAGCTGCCGTTCTCCTTCGAGTGGACCGCCACGGTCGGCCTCGACGGCTCCGTGACCTCCACCCCGATGCGCTTCACCGACGCCGAGACGCTCCAAAAGGATACGGCCGCCGCCACCCCCGTGCTCACGGAGGCTATCCTTTTGGCAGGCCATCAGGACAAGGCGGCAGTGGACAGGATCGTCGCGGGCCTGATCGACAAAACGAGGGGCGACCGCGAACTGCTGTCGCTGCTCACGGCGAAGGACGGCGCCGCCGCCAGGAACATCGCGATGAACGGCGAAATGGTCTTGCGCTCCGACGAGGAAATCACGAAGCGTCTGGAGGCGCTGCGCGCAAACGTGGACGAGCTGCGCACGGCGGCGGGCGGCGACAAGCGCGTCTTCGACATCGCCATGGGGCAGCTGAAGCGCCTCGGAGGCAAGGCGCTGCCGAGCGGCACGATCACGCAAATCGTCGATTTGACCGCCAAGGCGGACGTCTCCGCGCTGAAGGGTCTTTCCGCCAAGTCTTCGGCATCGGCGCTGACCAAGGCCATGTGCGCCATGGACCGCATCGTAACCGACATCTGCGGCAAGACGCAGGTCATGAAGAACTTTGGCTTCAGCATGGCGGCCGAGGGCTCCACCGTGAACAGCATGATCATGGGACTCGTGTTCGCGAGGATGGACGCGCGGTCGCTCAACGGCATCAAGGCGACGTTCTATTCCAACACAAACGTCCAGGTAAAGGCGGCGCTGGACAAACTCGACAACTATGAATTCCCGAAAGGCTCGCACTACGATGCAAAGACGAAAGAGGCAATGCATCGCATGGCGCATTCGCTCGGCTGGACGTTCCGAGTGGACTTTGGCGAGATGCTCTGCGACGCCCTGGGCCAGGCAGAGGCCGACATGCTTCCAGACCCGGAAGATGAAATCGAGCCGGACCCCAACATCTTCAAGGCAGTGAACGATCTGGTCGAGAAGCAGATAACCGAAGTGCACCACGACCTCCTCCAGGAGGATCCTGTCAGGGCCTAACGGCCCCTCGCCAGCGCCTCCGTCCATCCGTTCAACCGTTTATCCGTTCCTTCGTTCCTTCGTTCAACCGTTCCATCGTTCAACCTTTCAACCTTTCAACTTTTCTACAGGAGTCACACAAAGTTATGGCAATCAATCTCGCGAACCTCAACATCTCGCTCGACCAGTTCCAGAAGATGGCGACGGGCGACTATAACGCCGGCGAAGTGGCGCTCAAGAGCGAGTCCAAGCTCACCAAGATCAACAACCATGTCCATCGCCTGAGCGCGAACACGAAGTCGATTTCCCACGAGGAGGTCCTGGCGATCAAGAACGCCTTCATAAAGGCGCTTTCCGCGAACGGCGTGGACATGGC
>JAFPNP010000260.1 GCA_017411125.1 Kiritimatiellia bacterium | reverse complement strand
TCCGCGAGACGGCGACTTACACGTCGCCACATTCGTTCTGCGAAGGCGTGGAGGCGGTGCTGGTGAACGGCGCCGTGTCGTACCGGGCGGGCCGGTTTACGGGCGACCGGGCCGGGCGGTTTCTTGAGCGGACAAATTGCGTGAACTGATAGGGGGCGAGGCTGTGGACAAAGCAATCGGCAATGTTTCAAGACGCGGCTTTTTGAGGGACGCCTTGTCGGCGTTCGGTTTCGCTGCGGCAGGCGGCAGGACGCTCATTGCCGCGCCGGAAGGGTGGAAGGCGCCCGGCGGCGCAAAGCTCGTGTTCGGCGCAATAAGCGACACGCATTTGAGGACGGACTACACCGGTCTCAAGGCGGCCCGGACGTTTCCGCACAAATACCTGCTCGCCGCGCTGAACTATTTCCGTTCGCAGAACGTGGACGCCGTCGTGCATTGCGGCGACGCGGCGCACCGCGGCCAGATACGGGAACTGGAGTTCCATGCGGACGTCTGGAACGAGGTGTTTCCGAAAAATCTGGCTCCAGACGGGCACAAGGTCGAGAAGCTTTTCGTCACCGGCAACCATGAGATAGACGGCTGGCGGTACGGAACGGAAACTGGCTTCAAGGTGGAGAGGGTGTTCAAGGATCCTGCCGAACGCGCAAAACGCATACTCGCGACGGACATCGCGTCCAGCTGGGAGCGTGTTTGGGGCGAGAAGTACGAACCGGTGTGGCACAAGACGGTGAAGGGCTGCCATTTCTTCGGACGCCACTATGGCGCGGACGGCGCCAGGCTTGTAGAGCTGGTGAAGTCCTGCGGCGCATTGAGGGCGACGCGCCCTGCCATGCCGTTTTTCGTTCTTTCGCACATACGCCCGTCCGCCCGCATCACCAGGGCGCTGGGGCGGTTGCCGTGCGCGATAAGCCTATTCGGGCATTGGCACCACAGTGCGTCCAGCTGGAACGTGGTATACGACTGGCACGGAACGACGGCTATACAGGTGCCGGCGTGTGCTCCGACGAAGTCATGGCTCCCGCTCAGCGGCGACAAATACATTTCCAAGGTGCCGATAGAGGGCGGCGATGTCGAGAACATAGGACGGGCGCGCCAAGGGTATCTGTTCCGCCTTTACGACGACATGATGGTAGTCGAGCGGCGCGAGTTCGGCGAAGGCGGCAGCCTCGGCGAGAACTGGATAATGCCGCTTTGCGGGAAGTCGAAGAAAGAGAGTCTGGGAAAGACGATCGGCGAACCGCAGTTCAGGGACGGGGCGCGGCTTGCGGTGGAGGGCGGCGTGATGCGCATACCACTTGCCGACGGAAATCCGAAAAGCAGGGTTTACGCCTACGAAGTGGAGGTCGACGGCGTGTTGCGCAAGGCGGTTTACGCCGCAGGTGCAAACATGGGCGTCGGGCATGAAACGAATGGTGGGGTGACGGCGATTCAAATCCCCGAAGCTTGGCTGGCGGCTGGCGGAAAGACGGTTTTCAAGGTGACGCCGCTTTCGTCTCTTGGCACGCGCGGCAGGGCGATAACGACTTCTGTCGCGAAGTGCGCGGGCTAGTCCTTTTGCAACTTTCCTTGATTTTTTCGTTTTCTTTTGCGTGGAATGCGTGTATAATTTTATGCGAATTTAGGGAGGAGTGTACACTTCTCCCGTGAGGTTGTCTAAAAGGACCGAAATATGAAGAAGAGGATTTTCTGGGCGCTTGTCGCTGGCGTCGTTGCGTGTATCGCTCATGCGGGCGAGGTTACGTTCGACATGGCGAAGGCGGCGGCGAACGAGTGGACTGCGCGCAATGCGCAGTTCGGCGCCGGCGGCGAGGCGACGAACGTGGTGTCCATCTGCGACACGAACGTTGCGAAGACGGTATTGTTCCATCAGGTGTCGATGTCCGGCGGCGGCTGCGTTATCGTTGCGCCGGTCACGGAGATAGAACCTGTTGTCATGGCGCTTGAGCACGATCCGGGCAACTTGAACGAGGGGCGGCTGAGGCATCATCCGCTGCGCGGAATTCTTTCAATCGACATGCGCCGACGTCTCCGGTTCTTGAATCTTTATAAGGAGAATCCGTCCAGCCGCAGACTTGCGGCGTCGGCCTCGTCCGGCGCGGACGCCGCCGGCGATTCCGAGGAGGTCGCCGCCGAGAAGGCTGCCGTGCGCAAAGAGTGGGCGGAGCAGCAGGAGACGAAGTGGGGCAGCCTTCTTTCCACTTCCAGAAGGAAAAGTCGTCGGCTCGCGGTGGACGAGACGAAGGGCGTGACGGACAAAGACATGAAGATGATGATGGTGGTGCCTGGATTCGAGCAGGGTGGCCCGTTGACGCACTGGAATCAGGGCTACTATACGCAGAGGCCGTATATCTACAATCTTTACACGCCCAACAATTCGGTGTGCGGATGCGTAGCCACGGCGTTGAGCGCGATGATACAGTATTTCAAGGTGAAGAAGGGGCCGGAGGAGAAGAGCAACACTTGTACCGTCGATGGGGCGAGCGACACGTACCCGACGAAGGGCGGCGACTATGACTGGTCGATTCTGCCGAAGGAATATGGCGGCGAAAGTGACGGGCCGATCACCGATGAAGGCAGGGATCTTCTGGGGCGTGTCGCATACGACGCCGGCGTGGCCGTGGGGATGAACTGGACGCTGGAATCGTCCGGCGCGCTGGAACAGACGATTGCCATGGCTTTGAGGGATTTCTTCGGCTTCACGGAGGCCAGGTGCGTGAACAACCCGACGCAGGGGCAGTACGAGAAGCTCATCTACGCCCAGTGCCGCTCCGGCGCTCCGGTCGGGCTCGGCATCGAGGCGCACTCCGTCTTGGCGGTCGGATACGGCAAGGACGTCGATGGCGTCGAGCGCGTGCGCGTTTTCATGGGCTGGGGCGGTTCGGGCGATGGTTGGTACGCTTTGCCCTACATCGATACGAAGAGCACCGTAGGCGGTGGCAGCTATCTTTCCACGGTGGTGGACTGCGTCATCACGATGGTCGGCTACGAGAACGACAGTGTCGTGCCCGTGTGCGGAGAGTTGCTGCCCAAAATCGACGCGGAGGTTACGGTAGGCGCGAACTTTTCCGATGGTGGCGTTGTGACGAAAGCCAACAAGGATGGTTTTTTTGGAGTACGTGTTTCCGCCTCTGAGGCGCGAAAGTGCGAAGGTCTTGTCGAGATAACGTGCGAGGGAAAGTCCGGCAGCGTGTCCGTGGGCAACGCCCCCGCCTCCAGGACGGAAACGTATAATGGAATTCCGCACAAATACATAAACACCGGCAGCGAAATCTGCAACTGGGTGCCGGACTCCATTCTCTTCCCGCTTCTCAACTCCGAGGTGGCGCTTAGTTTCGCGGACGCCCGGAAAAAGTCCATTGACAAAAACAAGCCGATTTTCGCGTTTAGCGGAACTTGGGGCGAGGATGCGACGGAAGCCGCATGGAACTACGTATACGGCCTTGACGGGAGCGATGCCTCTTTCACCAACAAGTACATCGTCCTTTGCACGCCGTATAGCCTGTCGAACGTCACGGAGTCGGACGGCAACCCGTCTTTCGCCGTGTACAGCGGTCGTGCCATCGATCCGAACAGGATGTGGTCGCACTACAACGGGCGGCTTGACTACTGGACGATCGGCAACTCGATCTACACCAATGACGTCGGATTCGTCAACAGCCCCGTCACGAACGATTTCAGGGTCTCCAGCGCTACGGATACGGTGTCGGGCGGCGTTGTCGACTCGTACGTCACGGGCGAGTTTATCACGAACGCCGTGATCAAAGTGCTTCAGGACGGCAGCGTGGCATTCGACAAGGCTACTGCCGATATTACGCTCACCGTGGCGAGCAACTGCCCGGAGGACATAGGTGTGCCTTCTCCGTATGCCTACGGTACTTGGAAGGAGTCGATTTCGAACGGAACGTTCATAGTGGAGACAGTGCCGGAATTCGCTACGAACACCGCGGGCAACGTGGAATTCAAATGCGTGGGCTATACGCTTTACGATGGGAATGACATCGTTACGACTACAAATGAGTTTTTCGGTACCCGTTATATCGAGACGTATACGAATGTGGTTTGGCACGATGAAGGGACAACCGCCAAGTTTTCGGTCACCAAAGACGATAATCGCATCCTTGTATGGCAGTGGGAGACGAACAAGGTTTTTATCACGACAAAAGTAGTTCTTGTTCCAGGGTATCGCGAAGGAGGTGGAACCATCACGCCCGGAACGGGTTGGTATAAGGTTGGCGAAGAAGTCACTTTTGTCGCTCGACCGGCGGCGGCGGAGACTGGGCGTTACTATTATTTTCTTGGATGGAACATAGATGCCAATTGGGTGGCAGGGAACGTATATGATCTTACGGTTGAATCTCCAACGGAAATCAAGGCGACATTCTCCTATAAAAAAGACAAGTCAGAATTAGAAAAAGCAGAGGGTACATTCACTCTGGCCGTTACCAACGTATCCATTTCAACAGAGACGGATGTTTCGTCGGCGCCCAAAAC
>JAFPNP010000259.1 GCA_017411125.1 Kiritimatiellia bacterium | reverse complement strand
GGCATATCTTGCAAGGAATGTATAGATGGCCGTAAACTATTCAGGAAGAGCAACGGGAAAGAAGAACCCGCGCATATTAATCGTCACGCCCGAGATAACGTATCTGCCGGAGGGAATGGGAAACCTGGCAGGGCGGATGAGCGCGAAGGCGGGCGGCATGGCGGACGTGTCCGCGTCGCTTGTCGGGGCGTTGTTCGACCTCGGCGCCGACGTTCACGTTGCGCTGCCGCACTACCGCCGGATGTTCCACGAGGAGACCGGGCAGCTCGTGGCCGACGAGCTGCGCCTCTACAAGAGCAGAATGTCCCGCGAACGCATACACCTCGCCGAAGACCGCTGCTTCTACTACCGCGACCACGTCTACTCTCGCGGAGACGGGAACGCGAAACTTTCCCTTGCCTTCCAGCGCGAAGTGGTAAACCACGTGATTCCCGAAGTGCAGCCGGATCTTATCCACTGCAACGACTGGATGACAGGCCTCATCCCTGCCGCCGCCCGGCGCATGGGCATTCCGTGCCTCTTTACCGTGCACAACATCCACACGCACAAGCTTACGCTTGCGCAGATAGAGGACGCCGGCATAGACGCCGCGGAGTTCTGGGGCAACCTGTACTACGAGCGCCCTCCGTTCAACTACTTCGAGAGCCGGGATGTGAACCCCGTAGACTTCCAGGCGTCCGGCATTTTCGCCGCGCACTTCATCAACACCGTCTCGCCAACCTTCCTGCAGGAGATTGTGAACGGATGGCACGACTTCATACCGGATTCGATCCGCAACGAGATACGCGGCAAGTTCCACGCCGGATGCGCCGCCGGCATCCTCAACGCGCCCGACAGCTCGGACAATCCAGCCACCGACGATAAGATTCCTTTCCGCTACGGCCCCAAAGACCACCGCGAGGCCAAGCGTAAAAACAAGCTTGCTTTCCAGAGAGCGATGGGGCTTGCGGAAAACGCCGATGCGCCGCTCTTCTTCTGGCCAAGCCGTCTCGATCCCGTCCAGAAGGGTCCGCAGCTTCTCACGGACATCCTATACCGCTTCCTCGACAAATACTGGCAGGACGGCGCACAGATTGCAATCGTCGCCAACGGCGCATTCCAGCAGCCGTTTTGGGACATTCTCAATTTCCATGGACTGCAGGGCCGTCTAGCGATGCACGACTTCGACGGACGCCTTTCGCAGCTAGGCTTTGCCGCAAGCGACTTCATGCTGATGCCGTCGCTTTTCGAGCCATGCGGCTTGCCGCAGATGCAGGCTCCGATCTATGGTTCGCTTGCCGTCGCCCACAACACCGGCGGCCTGCACGACACCGTCGAGCCGCTTGACGCCGACCGCCACGTCGGCAACGGCTTTCGCTTCGACACCTACGATTCGAACGGCCTTTTCTGGGCGATGGACCAGGCTATGGCGTTCTGGCACCGTGCGCCGGAAGTTCGCGAAGCCGAAATCGCCCGCATCATGGAAGAGTCGTTGCGCCGGTTTAACCACGAAACGTGCGCACGGGAATACATTTCTCTGTACGAGAGAATGCTCCATCGCGCGCTCGTGCGCGATTTCTCGGATGATACGTCGGCGCATCGGTAGGGTGCGGCGTCCTCGACGCGCCGTCGCGCCCTGCCAAGTGGCGACTCAGCGGCGTCTGCGCGAACAATCCGTGCAAGGTTCTGCAAGGCTTTTGGCGCGGCCGGGCTTGTCGACCGGACGCACGCGCTCGAACTGAATGTAGATCGCGTTGTCGCGCACGTCGCGCACGCCGGGCGCAAGATGTGCGGAGGCGTCCGTCGGGAACAGCCTGACGAGCGTGGTGGCGTGCGGCCACACCTCCGTCGAGTAGCTGCCGGAGAAGATTCCGAGATCCTGCTGGCGCCACAGGTCGCGCACTCGCCAGTCGCCAACGAGGCCGAGCGCGGCGAAATTCACGGAAATGCGGGCGTCGTGGCGGTTCTTGTTGTAGAGCGCGAACACGAGCGATCCGTCGGACATGGGTTTGGCCCATACTTCGTTCCCGTTCTGCACCGAAACGCGCGCGGCGGCCGCGCCGAGCGGGTCTTGGTTCGTCTCCAGCACCTCGTCGTTCGTTAGGAGCGACATTGTGAAGGGGTCTATCCTCGTCATGTCGCAGCCGATGAGGAGCGGCGAGCAGAGTATGCACCAGAAGGACATGTGGGTGTACTGTTCGTTGGGCGTGAGGCGCGTGGGATGGATGTTGCCCCAGCCGAGCGGGCCGAGCACGAGCATGTCTGGATCGTTCCATGCGCCTGGTTTCGCAAAAGGCCAGAGGTCGGCCTGCGCGTCGAGGATGCGGCTCATCGAATGCCAGGTGTCCGTTATGTCGCCTGTCGTGCGCCAGCAGTGTCCGCCCACGTTTTCGCCCCAGGTCGAAACGTCCGCCATGCCGTACTGGCAGAGGGAGAACACGATGTCGCGCTTCTGCGCGGCGAGAGCTTCGCCCATCAGGCGATAGGGCAGCGAACGGTTCGCCACGCCCGATCCTTTGCGCACGCTGTCGGCGACGACCCCGTATCCGCACCAATCGTATTTGAGATAGTCGTATCCCCATTCAGCGTACGTCTGCGCGTCCTGCCACTCGTGCTTCCAGCTTCCGGCGCAGCGTCCGCAGGTCCACGGGCCGGGCGAAGAGTAGAGGCCGATCTTGAGACCCTTGGAGTGTACATAGTCCGCAAGTCCTTTCATCGACGGGAAGCGCTTGTTCACGGCGATCGTGCCGTCGGGATTGCGCGCCGGGCCGATGAACGTTGGATCGCGCGTCTCGGCGACGCGTTTCTGCCAGTAATCGTCGATGTTCACGTAGCACCAGCCGTGGTTGGCCAGTTCGGACTTGTCGAACACGTCGGCGGCGTTGCGGATGTCCTGCGCGGTGACACGCGATGCGAAACAGTTCCAGCTGTTCCAGCCCATCGGCGGCGTGAGGGCGATCTTGTCGCCGACGACGATCTTGAGCGTACCGGCGGTTTCGCCCTTTGCGTTTCTCGCGGTGAAGCGCACGGCGTACTCGCCGCGCTCCGCGACCGAGCCGGAGAGGATTCCCTTTGCCGCGTCGAACGTCACGCCAGCCGGCAGTCCGGACGCTGCATATTCCATCGGACGAATGCCGGAGACGGGAAGTCTGTAAAGTATCGGGCGGCCGGGACGCACGCCATACACTTTCGGGCCGTTGATCCGGGGCGTCTCGGGAAGCGGCGGCGTGAGGATGCCGAGTTGGCGAACGCCGGAACCGGGGCGGAGCGTCGTTCCGTCCTCCACGGTGAAACGGGCGTCGCACCAGTCGGCGTGGTCGAAGTCGATGCCGTCGTTGTTGTCGCATACGAAAAGCTCGACGGTTTTCGCGCCGGCCAGATCGGCATGCAGCGCGAACGGTTTGGTTTCGGAACCCATGACGGGCGATTCGGCAACCTTTTTCCCGTCCGCGTTCACGATGAACTTGATCGAGCCGGTCGTCTTCCCGACCTCGGCGTCCAGGCCGACAATCGCGTCAAAGGACTTGACCTTCCCGTCCGCAATCACCGTGTAGCTGGACACCGCGTGCGTACCCACGCCGCGCGCGAACGTTTTGCCGCCCGGACGCAGCGGGTTGCCGTCGACGGATTTGTTCTTGCGCGGGCTGCCCCAGCCGGTGTCCATCGTGGACAGATTCATCTCGTCCAGCCATACGGTCTGCACCGCCGTTGCGGCGAACGCCGTGAACGCGGCACACGCCGCGCAAACCAGTCTTTTCATTGTCTGTACTCCTTTTTGTGTTCGCGTTGTATTGTAATATCGTTGAATTTCTCATGCAGGATACGCTTGATAGTGGCTTGCGCACCTGTCTCTCCTGAAATGCTTATTAGACGTTTGTAATCTTCAATCTCATCGCCGGTGAACACAACCGTCACAACTTTTTGGGATTTTCCTGCCACATGGTCATAATCTTCCGGATGTGCCCAAAAGCATCTGATACAGAACGATGGATCTTTGCGTATCCAGTTTGCACAATGCTCGCATGTCCATGATTTTGCACGATTTGCAGAAGGGCACAGCAACATGAAATTTTCAACATTTTCTGTCGATGTTTCACCGCCAATCTCATATGGCACGCGGTGGTCGACCTGAAGCGAAGCGGCGTCCATCGTTTCAAGATAGATGAAACAGCGGGTTCCGAATTTCTCGATCAATGCTTTTTTCAGTGCTTTTGCCAACGCCGTGCGACCAGATGCCTTTCCGGGAATGCCATCCCATTTCGTCAAGTCACCGAATCTGTATTTGGCAATTGACTTGCCAGTTTTGTCCTTTGCCTTCGTAGTGACAATTGGAATACCAAGTTCACGGACATCGCGTATTGCCCGCAGAGGATGTTCATATCCATAAACTTCCAAGAGTTCCTGCGTCGAAATACTACCGTGCTTTAAAATGTGCTGAATGACCGTGCGCGGACGTTTTGCAGAAACGGCTTCAAGCCTGTCTCGTATTTTCTTGGGCAGTTTCACCATGATGCGGCCTCAGGAAAGAAATCCGGTTCGTGTGCAGATTGTCCGTTTTTGACACAAGGCAAAGGCATTAGAGGAATCAGTCCCTTGCTGACGTAAAGCGCTTCATATGTAACCGACCTTCGACCGAGAAGCAACGCCTGACTTGAAAGTCCAGCCTCGAGCATTACCTTCCGACAGCCAAGTTCTGCCGGAAGATTTTGCCCGTATTCACGTCCCCCGCATGCCCCGTCGTAACTTATCAGAAAATCTATTCCCTTCCGGTTTAATTCATCCAGTGCTTCGGCGAATTCGTTAAACGATACGCCAGATAGGTATCTGCAATCACGTGTATCCGATACACCCTGATATGGTGGATCCATGTACACCACATCACCGGCGTCTGTCCGTTCAAACACCTCTCTGTAGTCAATGGAGGAGAATTGTGACTTTCCGTTCAACAAGGCGGATACTCTCTCAAGGTTTTTTGCCAATTTTGAAGGCGATGTACCATGCCGGCGTTTGTCCGGCGACTGGTTGAAATTCCCGTTTCTCCCGTATCTAACCGACCCCTTTACGCATCGGGATAGAAGATACAGCATATTTGCCGGGCTGGTATCACCTGAATTGAAGTTGTCGCGAATTGCGTAGAAATGCGCCAGATGGCCTTCAGGGAATGAGAATTGCGCTTCCCACACAGCGGCATAGTTACGCAAAAGATCGTCAGGATTGGATACTGCCGCTTCAAGCATTCCCACGAGCGGCCCGTTAAGGTCATTGACAAGGTACGATTCCGCTCGCATTTCAGATGCTGCGGCAATCGTCATTGCGGCACTCCCGGCAAATGGTTCAACCATGCGTTTGAAATGTTTAGGCATGTAGCGCAATATCTGCGGGGCGAGAATTCGCTTCGAACCTTGATATTGCACTACATGCGGCACTGAAAGTTTTATCGATTTCATTGATACACATTATAGCACAAATACGTCGGATATGGGAAAGATTTCCTTTGACAGGGCGGACAGGCGTTCCTCCCAAGCGGCCTTGAACGACAGAAGCGAGTCGCTTTCGCCGGTGTCCGCTATGTCGTCGTTGATTTGGAACAAAACGCCGTAGGCCAGTCCCCATCGACGGTACGGCGCGTCGTCCGCGCCGGCGGCTAGGGCGCCGAGCTGCGCCGCAAGGGCGAACGCTTCGCCCGTCTTGCGTTCGCAGACGGATTCGTAATCGGTTGCGCTTCCGCCCAG
>JAFPNP010000258.1 GCA_017411125.1 Kiritimatiellia bacterium | reverse complement strand
CGGCACGTCAGGGAACGTGTACAACGGATAGACGTTGGTCTGTTCGCGTATCTGCACAACGGGGCAGGGACCAGGATTGGGGCGCACGAAGAGCGCGGTAAGCAGCACGGCCTCCTTCAGCGAACCGCCCCCGTTTCCTCGCAGATCCAGTATAAGCCCTTCGGCTTTCTGCGTGTTGAACTTCGCCACCCATTTCGCCACGTCGAGCGAACACGACCTGTATTGCGGATCGCCGGGCTTCTTGTCCATCGTTCCATAGAAGCCAGGAAGCCTTATGTAGCCCATCGTCCGCTCCACGCCTCCAAGCGTCACACGTTCGACGCGCCTGGTAGCGGCCTGCTCCTCGAAATTTATCTTGTCGCGCACGAGCGACACGCGGCGGCGGCCTCCGCCGTTCTTGTCCGTCACCTCCAACACCACGGTGGTTCCTATCGGGCCGCGTATCTTCCTTATAGTCTTGCGCATGGGTTTCCATGTAATGTCCTCTATCGGTTCGTCGCCTTGCCCGACGCCTACGATTTTCATACCTTTCTTGATGCTGCCTTCTTTCGCAAGCGGGCTGCCCTTGATGACTTCGCCGATTTCCAGCGCGCCGTCGTCCATAGACTGCGTCAAGCTAGCCCCGACGCCCGTAAGCGACAGGTTCATGTCCATCTCGAAATCTTCCTTGCTGATAGGCGACATATACGCCGAATGCGGGTCGTACGCCATCATCACCGCCACAAGGTAGCGCTGCAACACGCTCTCCTCGTCGGATTCCGTAAGGAACATCTGCAAATAATGCCGGTATTTTTCAAGCAGCACTTGTTTGGGCGGCTTTTCCGGTTCGGATGCCTTTGCAACGTCGTTGGTGTTCGTGCCGGATGCTTCCGCGCCCTTTTTCACGTCCTTTCTCTTCTTTTTGCCGTTTGCGTCGTCCTCCAAGTCCAACTCGCGTCCGAGCGTGATCAGCAGCATCTCGTTCTTTATGCGCTTGCGCCAGATGTCCTCGGCTTCCTCCTTGGTGCGCGGCCATGGCAACTTGTCGCGCCGGAACGTGTATTCTTCGGGAACCGAGAAGTCGAATGTCTGCGTCTCTAGCAGATTCGTTACGAACGCCACGCGCTCCGCAAGACGCTTCACGAATACGCTATGGACGTCGTACCCGAACGAGACGTCTCCTTCCCTGATAGCGTCGTCTATGCGCGTCTGCATTGGCTCCCATGCGTCGAGGTCGCTCTGCAGGAACACGCTGCGGTTGAAGTCGCACTGCGTGACTATGTTCGACCACGCCTTGCGGGACATCTCGTCGTCGAACGGATGAGCCAGTATGTGCTTTCTGTTCAGTATCGCCATCACTTTGCGGGCAATGCGTCCGTAATGGGGCAGCGGCTTCATGTCGGCCGACGCAAGGGTCGGAGCCTCCGTCTTGGCGAATGCAGCGCCGCATAGCGCCGCCGCGATCGCCACGATCTTAATACTGTGCGTTTTCATAGTGCCAAATCCTTTCTTGCATTCATCGCGTTGCGCGCGTTTCCATCAACTGCAGAAGCCTTGCAAGTTCGCTAGCCGCAAGCCTCGCAGGCTGCGAACGCAGCCACTCCACGAACGCCTCCGCGTTCGCCACGAGCACCGGGCCGACATTCGCAAGGCGATTCTGGAAAGTGCCAGACGCGAAACACAGCACCGGAGCGACATCTCCCGCCCATCCCGCGCGTTCGAGGGCCGCCTTGACGGCCTTGCCCTCAGCGGACGCCTGCGCCACAGGAAGACGGTCGGGAACATGCCCTCCCACGATCACTTCGCCGCCCTCGAGCGTGACCCGGTCGCGCCAGTTTTTCGTCTCCACGGCAAACACTCCCGCCGGGCCGGCAAGCACATGGTCTACATGATGCGATCCGGCCTCGAAGTCGTGGAACACATGCCACTCGTCCGGAAGCCGCGCAAGCAGTCTCGCCACGACCTCCTCGCCGCGAGCGCCCTTGAAGAAGGACTCCACCCTGCGCAGTCCGCGCCTCCACCACACCGCCACCGCGATTGCGCTTGCCGCGAACAGACCTCCGAACAGTTCAAGCCGCTGCCCCAGGACGGTTGCAGCCGCAAACGCGCCAAGGCAAACCAGGCACGCACCGAGCGGCCACAACGACAGCACCGTACCTCTCACCTTCGCCCATTCGCCGGGCATTCCGTGTTGAACGGCCATTTCAGCCACCTGCCTTTCCGAGCATGGACGCTATGCCTTTCGCAACGTCCTCAGCCGTAAACGAAAACTCTCTTTCCAACTCCGCTGGAGTACCGTGGCAGACGAACTTGTCCGGCCAGCCGAATTTTGCATCCGCGCCGATCGCCTCGCCGAAACCGCCCGCAACCGCGCCGTTCTCAAGCGAAGCCACAAACGCACCCGCCGCCCGCTGGCGGGCCAGCAGTTTCGCGTCGAACGGCTTGACGAACCTTGCGTCCACAACCCCCGCTTCGATGCCGCGCGCGGAAAGAAGTTTCGTCGCCGCCATGGCCTTCGGTACTTGATCGCCAAGCGCCCACAGCTGGACGCGGGCGTTGGGCGCGATGAGCTGTTCCGCGCACCCCCATTCCAGCGGTGCGTTCGACACGGGCACGTCCTCCGGCGTCCCCCGCGGCCAGCGGATCGCCACCGGACCGCCGCGGACGAATGCCGCCTGAAGCATCGCCTTCAACGCCGCCGCGTCGCGAGGTTGCACAATTGAGATGTTCGGAAGGCAGCGCAGCATCGGTATGTCGAACATTCCGTGATGCGTCCGTCCGTCCGCGCCCACGCATCCCGCACGGTCGATCGCGAACACGACGGGCAGATTCATTATGCAGACGTCGTGCATGATCTGGTCGAACGCGCGTTGCAGAAACGTGGAGTAGATGGCGACCACTGGGCGCGCACCGGCTTTTGCAAGGCCGGCCGCGAACGTCACTGCGCACGATTCGCTGATGCCCATGTCGAACAGGCGGCGCGGAAATTCGCGGGCGAAGTCTGCAAGGCCGGTGCCGTCTTTCATCGCCGCGACCACGGCGCACACGCGGTGGTCGCGCCGGGCCTCCTCCGCGAGCGCATCGCCGAAAACCTCGCTCCATCCGGCCTTTGACGGCCCCGCCGACTGCGCGGACGGATCTGCAAGATTGAACGGGCCCGTTCCATGCCAGCGCGAAGGATTGGCTTCGGCAGGATGGAATCCCTTGCCTTTCTCGGTGATCACGTGGACGACAACGCCGCGCTTGTCCTCTTTCGCCACGGTCAGCGCGTCCTTCAGCGCTTCCAGATCGTGTCCGTCCACCGGGCCGACGTAGCGGAGGCCGAACCGCTCGAAGAATGCGTTGCCAAGCCAGATAGACTTCACCGTCTGCTCTATGCTATGGTACGTCTTGCGCAGGAACGTGAGCTTCAGGCGGTGGCCGGCGGCCTCCGCCGCCGCCTTCACGCGATTGTAGCGGACGTTTGAAATAAGCTTTCCGAGGAAGCGCGCCATCGCTCCCCGGCTCGGCGAAATCGCCATCGCGTTGTCGTTCACCACGAGGATTATCTTTTTCGTGAGCGCAGCGCAGTTGTTGAGCGCTTCGAGCGTCTCGCCGTTGGCAAGCGACGCATCGCCAACCACGGCGACTATGTTCTCGCCTCCGCCCCGCGCATCGCGCGCGACGGCCATGCCGAGCGCGGCGGCGAGCGCGTTGCCGGCGTGCCCCGCGACGAAAGCGTCGGCCTCGCTTTCGTCCGGGTTTGCGAACGGGGATTCGCCGCCGAACTGCCGCAGCGTGGAAAACGGCTTGCGCCGCCGCGTAAGCAGCTTCCATGCATATGTCTGGTGCCCGACATCCCAGAGGATTCGGTCGATTTCCGGATCGAACACGTCCGCAAGGGCGAGCGAAAGTTCCACTGCGCCGAGGGACGATGCAAGATGTCCGCCGGTCTTCGACACGACCTCCACGATCTTCCGCCGCAGTTCTTCGGGAGACGGCCGTCCGCTCATGCGTGGCCTCCTCTGCGGCGGTCGCGCGTGGCATAGGAGGCAAGGGCGGCGTCGAAGTCCTCCCGCGAAAAGTCTGGCCAGAGCGCGTCCGTGAAATAGAATTCCGAATACGCGCATTCCCAGAGCAGGAAATTGGAAATCCGCTGTTCGCCGCTCGTGCGTATTATGAGATCCGGATCCGGCAGGTCGGGCGCGTAGAGACGCGAGCCGACAAGCGCTTCGTCCACGTCGTCGGGACGTATCTTTCCGGCGGCTGCGTCTGCGGCGATGCGCCGGGCGGCGTCCGCGATTTCCGCCCGTCCGCCGTAAGAGACGGCCAGCACGAGCTGCCGCTCGAAGGATGCGGTCTCTTTTTCCAGCTTCGCGATGTCGGCGGCGAGTTCGGGAGGCAGGTCGTCGATGCGTCCTATCACGCGGAAGCGGATTCGTTCATGCACGAGCTTGCGCGACTTCATGCGAATGAAAGTCGAGAAGAGCTTCATCAGGCCAGACACTTCGTCCTTCGGCCTCTTCCAGTTTTCAGTGGAAAACGCATACACGGTGAGGACCTTTACGCCGGCATCCTTGCACCATTCCAACACGCGTTCCAACGCATCGACGCCGGCCCGATGCCCGGCAAGCCGTTTCCGCCCGCGCGCAATCGCCCACCGCCCGTTGCCGTCCATGATCACGGCCAGATGGACAGGCGCGACCGGACGAACCGCAAGGTTCTCTGCATTCACGGGAACGTTTCCCCTTATGTCATCCTCTTTCGCCATCGGTAGACGGGTGTTGTCCATTTTTCAACTTTGCAGGGCGCCAGATGTCGTCGCCTTTGAGGTCCAGCCAGTCGATCACCTCAAGCCAGCGGGAAAGGTCTTTCGGCTTCGGATCGAAGTTGTTCGTGCCGAAGCTGAACTTTGCGCCCATCTTTTTCGCAAGCTTTAGGAACTTCGCGCGCGGAAAGGGCGATTCCGCCTGTATCTCAAGCGCGATGCCCTTTGCCACGGCCTTGGCGATGACTTTGCGCATCCGCTCTTCCGTCCAGAGGCGGTCATACTCCCCTGCGATGCATGTTGGAAGATACGTGGGGTTCGCCAGAATCGAAATCGGCTCGTCGAGGACGCGCATGTTGTGCTCCATGTAGCGTTCCATCCATGCGTCGGGGTCGGAAATCGGCTCGTCCAGCAGCCAGAGGCGCTGCGGCTTGCCGTTCCGCCCCGTGCCCATGATCATCGTGTCGGCAAGGACGTAGTCCAGCGCGGCGAGGTTTTCGGGCGAGACGCGGCGATGCCAGTCGCGGTCGTTCACCTGTATGCCGACGGGCATCGTGCGGCCGTCGATCAACGTCTTTTTCGCGTCGGCGATGAACGCGGCAAGAGTTTCGTCGCTGTCGAGCGGCCATTCGCGCCCGTGGTTTTCCAGCACGCCGCTGCGGATGCCGCTCGTTTTTTCGCGGTCCGCCGCCATGGCCGCGGTCATGCCGCCGCGCAGGTGTATGTGCCAGTCGGTGATCGTTATGCCGCGCCGCGCGCATTCCTTCGCAAGCACGTCGTTCAGGCGGGTGAGGCCATAGCGGTAGTCTGCCTTTTCGGCAGGCGTCGCGGCGGTCGCGACGAACGCGGCGGCCACGCACGCAAACGCAAGTGTCGCGGTGGGTCTCATTGCAGCCTCATTTTTTCGGGGATGCCTGGTACAGATGCTTTTCGATTCCGTAGGGGAAGTCGGTGAGATGGAAGTTGCCCACGTTGTTCCATACGAGCGAGAAGGACTTGGAGAAGTAGAGGAATATCCACGGGCAGTCCTCGCGGATGATGTCCTGCGCTTTCGCCCAGGCTGCGCGGCGCGCTTCCGGCTTCTCCGCCGCCATGGCCTCGTCGTAGAGCCTGTCGAACTCCGGGTTGCGGTAGTTGCCGTGGTTGGCGCCCGGCGAGCAGTTCTTCGAGTGGAAGAGCTGCAGAAAGTTCTCGGCGTCCGGGTAGTCGCCTACCCATCCGAGCAGGAACATCGTGGTGTGGCCGTCGGAAACGGCCTTGAGGTATGCGGCCCATGTCATGAACTGCGGCACGAGGCGAATGCCCACGCGGTCGTAGAACCCCTGGAGCAGCTCCACCTCCTCGCGCGCGCCCTGGTCTGCGCGTCCGAGCGCGATCGGCAGTTCGAGCCGCTTGCCGGTCTTCGGGTCTATGCCGCCGGGAAAGCCGGCCTCCTCGAGAAGCCGCTTCGCCTTCTCGACGTCGAACGCGTACTGGAACGGCGTCTCGATGCGCCCGTCCACGCCGCGCGGGATCGGTCCGTCCGCCGGCTCCACGCGGTCGTTGAGGAAACGCTTCCACGCAGGCGCGTCGAAGGCGCAATTGAGCGCCTGGCGGAGTTTCTTGTTCTTGCCGAGAAGAGGATCGTCCATGTTGAAGCCCACGTACATCACCTGCATGATCGGCGCGGTGAGCAGCTTCACGCCCTTGGCGGCCAGCTCGGGAGCGAGCCCGCCGTTCCTGTCCACCACGGCGTCCCAGTTGTTGCGGTCGATTCCGCCAAGCACGTCGAGTTCGTGGCCGAGGAACATGAGCCACTGCGTGGACGGGTCGGACACCACCACGAACTCCAGCCTGTCGAACGGCGCCGGGTTCCCGATCCGCTTCCATCCATGCCATTGCTCGTTGCGCGTGAACACCATCCTGTAGTTTCGCCACCATTCCGCGAGACGGTACGGACCAGTCCCGATCGGATGCTGGCTGAACTTGGCGCCGTAGGCCTCCACCGCCTCGCGCGGCACGACGCCCGCATACGTCATGGCCATGAGCCACGGGAACACGTGGAACGGCTTTTTGAGGACGATGACGACCGTCTTGCCGTCGGTCGCCTTCACGTCGGCCACGTAATCCATGATCCACATGCCGGTCGCCGCGTTCGCGGGATCGCGAAGACGGTCGAGCGAATAGACTATGTCGTGCGCCGTGGCGAGACGCCCCTTCCCGCCGGGAAAACAGGGATCGTCGTGGAAGCGGATGCCGTCGCGCATCCGGAACGTGTAGACGAGACGGTCCTTGCTTATCTCGGGAAGTTCGCAGGTGCCCGGCGTCAGCTTGTACGGGCGGGCCAGATAGTCCACTTCGAGCATGGATTCGTAGACCAGATGGTTGCACCGCGAATCGGGCACGGACGACGAATTGATCGGATCCATCGACGCCACGCGCTCGATGGCGCGTCTGTACGTCGCCGCCGAAACGCACGCGGCGGCTGAGAATGCAAGCAGGACTAGAGTTGGCTTTCGCATTTGCGGTTTTCCCTTAACTTAAACTCCATGCCGCGCCCGACACGAGCGCTGCCGAATATGCCGCGGACACCACGTCGTCGAAGAGCACTCCGGAAGCGGTATGCACGTTGCGGTCGATGTAGCGGGCGATCGGAAGCTTTATCGCGTCGAGAACGCGGAACGCGACGAATCCCGCCACCGCCAGCTGCCACACGGGGAACGGCGGCCTCTCCGGCAGAATCCAGAACAACGGAACGCAGAGGTAGCCCACTATCTCGTCGAGCACGAAGTGCCTCGGATCGGGGTCTTTCCACCGGGCTTGCGCCCACGGCGTCAGACGATAGTGGACGATGGAGAACAGCACCGCGCCCGCCAGACACCACGCGCGGACGGCTCCGTCGCCCCATCCCGCGCACAGCGCGGCAAGATGCCACGCGAGCCCCGCAAGCGCACCGAACGACCCGGGCGCCGCCGGGGAGAGGCCGAGGAAAAAGCCGCTTGCCAGAAACAGGCGCAATCTATCGTCTTTCTTCACGGGCGACATTATACCAAATCCACGGACGTTCGGCAAACCCGCTGTTTTGCACGAAATTTTGCAGCATAAAGCCCCGCCGAAAGGCGGGGCTTTTATGACAGGGTGCATGACCTCACGCGCCGTCGCTACTTGACGATGATCATAAGCCCTTTCTTCTTCTCAAGCTTGAGCCCTGTCGCGTCAGGCCTGAGCGTGAATTTTTCCTTCGTCTCATCGTCGAGCTTGAACGTGGTTGTCGCAGGCCGTCCATAGTGGCCGCTCCACTTCACGATGTAGTTGCTGTCGCTATTGGCAATGGCATCGAGGTCGGTGCGCCCGGCGAGTTTCACCGTCACCGTCCCGAGGTCGGGGAACTGCACGGTCTTTCTGGCGTTAGTAATATTCGACGGCAACCTGCCATCGGAAAGCGACGAGGCGGCGGTAAAACAGCCGCTGCGTTCCGAAAGGTTGAGAACCGCACCGTCCTGCAGGATGCACCCGTAGTAGTAGTTACCCACGGGCGTATACGTGCCAGAAACGTAGATTCCGTAGTATGCTCCTGTGCCGGCCGAGGTATTGACGTTCGAAACCCGGAAGTCGCGGACTCGTACCGCGTGCGTGAGATTTATGTATGTGGAGACGTCCATATCCACGCTGCCGGACGCCTCCGGCATATCTTGCAGATAGCCGCTGCTGCCCGTTACGACAAGTTTGCCGGTAGTATTCGCAAGCGATCCATTCCAGCGGAAATACGTGTCGGAGGCGATTGAGATGGCGAGAGTGTTCCCGCCGAGGTCAACCGGCACGCCCTCGGCGCCTATCTCAATCGCAGCCGACGACTGATTGATGGATGACGGCGCGGTGACGCGCTCCAGCATCACGATCGGCCGCTTTCCGCCATCGCCCGCGCCGCCTTTTACCGTGCCGCCGTTGAGGATGACGGCGTTGGTGTACGCGACCGTGCTCTGCGCGTTGAACGTCGCGTTGGAGTTCACGGTTATCTTGCCAATGCCGAAAGGCGTAAACGCGGCATCGTAGGCAGCCGTCGATTGCGGTGCCTGGATCGTGCCTTTCCGTACCATAGTGCCGCCGGTGTACGACAGTGCCGTAGAAGATGTTAACGCGCCATCGCCGTCTTTCACGAGGACGATGTTGCCGCCTATAGCGACGGTCGTGTTCACCACGGCGGAATCGTTCGATACGCACAGGCGAGACGCCGTGCCGGACGCGCTGTTCGTTATCATCCCGTTGCCGGAAAGTTCGGCGACGGCGAGGTTGTGTCCGTTCAGGTCGATTACGGCCCCGCCCGCAAGCACTGCGTTGTCAAGCCCGGTCCAATCCTCGTCCTCGGTGAGTGTTTTCGATGCGATCCCGCTTCCTCCGAACAACAGGAACACCGAGGCGGACGCGACGGTGTCGTAGTCTGCCTTGATGCGATCTGCCGACTGAGCGCCGTCGTAGATGCGGAATTCGTCGTACCGTCCGATCCAGCCGCGGTTAGCGCCTTTCTTTCCTCCGAGCATGAAATCGACATGACTCGTGACCGGAGTTATCGTCCTGTCGCCTACCATCGAATTTTTCTTGCCGTTGCTGTACAAGTTCTGCACCGTTCCGTCGAACACGAATGCGAGATGGACGAATCCTGGCGACTGGAAGTTATCGACGGCAGTGTTTGCAAGGTTTGCAAGGTTGATCTGTATGTTCTGCAAGTATGCATAGCCTAAACGGCCATAGGCGCATACATCGATACGGTTGGGCATTTCGAAGAATCTCGGATAAAATTCTGATCCGAGAGCCGTAGCAGACCACCATCCGCTGATAGTGAACTTCGACTTGTCGGCGAGCGCGGAAGAATAGTCCGGCAGCGCGAGGCCGTTGCCATTGGCAGTGCTTGTCTGGTTCACGCGGGCCTTGCCGACGACGCCGTCGCCGGGCACCATCTGCGACAAGTCGCCGTTGGAAATGGCGGTCGGAACGCCGTCGAACCCGTTGCCGGTGGCGTCCGGCTCGTTGGCGGAGCCGCTTGCCGTTCCCATGTGCCACACGCCGGCGAAACCGCCCTTGCCGTCGTTGTAGTTTTTCCAGACGTTCTCCGACGCCGTCTGCTTCGCCGAAAGGTCGCCCCAGTGCATCGTGAAGGTTGTTGGCGAGCCGCCGCTTACCACCGGCACGACTTCGGGGAGGCGCACCCAGACAAACGAATCGGCGGAAGCGTCCCACGCATCGATTTCATGCGGGATGACGTTCCCGTCGGAGTCGGTGAACCAGAGGTCTGAGCCGTCGTTCGCCGCACACTGTGAGTATTGGAACGTCCCCTTGCCGTCGCAGAGTTGCACGAGCGCCTGGAAGTTCTTTAGGGTTGTAGTCCCGGTGTAGCCTGCCACCGCGATACTCATTGACAACGCTTCGGCGCTTGCCGACATCGGGATTGCCGCGCTTGCCGCGACTGCGGCGAAGGTAATCAGTTTGTTCATGTTCATTGTCTGTTTTCCTTTCAGGTTTGCGGAATTGTGGAAACGAAAATCACTTCGCCGCCTCCGGCGCGGGGGCGGGTTCCGGCTCTTCCTTCTTCTTGCCCTTGGACTGCGACGCGACGAGTTTGTACTCCTCCACGAGCGCGGAAACTTTGCCGATTGCCGCTGCCGCCGCCGCGTTTTCGGGGTTGATCTCATAGACGGCGTTCACGCGCCTCGCCGCCTGCACGAGCAGCGTGGCAACCGTCTTGCGCAGTTCCGGCGTAGTCCCGCTCG
>JAFPNP010000257.1 GCA_017411125.1 Kiritimatiellia bacterium | reverse complement strand
ACCCTCACGCCCGGTCCGTTCGCCACGTCGCACGTCCTGATTGCTGAATAGTACATGACGGATAGTGTACCACAATCTCGCAGGTGCGCAAGCCTTTTCTTGCCGCATGGCATGGCGCGTCGTCCTCAACGCGCCGAGAGGCATCCGGCCGCCAGCCCGGCCGCGAACGCGATGCATTCAGGCTGCACGCGCACCACTCCAAGCGTGGCGATAAGCGAGCAAAGCATGTAAACGCCGGGCGGCACGCGGAAGGGCATTCTGTCCATCACGCGGAAGCGGTTGGCGTCCACCGGATCGATCCAGAGCCGGCAAGACCGCAGGTCGAGCGGCACCTGGTGGTCGGGAATCCAGCGCCGCCGCAAGCTGAAGCGTTTCGGCGGCGAGCCCTCCACCGTCGCGCACATGTCCCCGTCGGGAAGGAAGTCGAGCGAGATGGCGCATTTGCAGTCAGTGCGGCCGTCGATTGCGACTTTCATGCGTTCCGGGCGTTCGTCAAGCCGCCTTGCAACTTCGGCGAAATATCCGGCAATCGCCTCGGCGGATGGTTCGCGTGGATCGACCGTGATTTTCACGGGCAGGCCCCAGCGTTTCGCTTTCCAGAGGCGCACGGCCCAGGGCAGCGCGAAAGCCGCTGCGCCGGCAGCCACGCTCAATGCCAGGTGCATGGTTCCGGCGTCCGCTATTTAGCGGAATGAGAAAGCACCTCGCAGCCGGTCGTCGTGATCAGCACGAGGTCTTCGATGCGCACGCCGAGGCGTCCTTCGAGATATATGCCCGGTTCTATCGTGACGATCATGCCGGGTTCGAGGACGGTCTTCGATTTCTGCCTGGCGCACGGTTCTTCGTGGATTTCGTATCCGACGCCGTGCCCGAGAGAGTGTCCGAACGCTTTGCCGAATCCCACCTTGCGGATGATTTTCCGCGCGACGGCGTCCAGATCGCCGCCCGTGATGCCCGGTTTCGCCGCCGCGATGCCGGCTTGGTTCGCTTCCAGCACGATGTCGTATATCTTCGAGTATTCGGGATCGCGCGCCGCCTTTATGTTGCGCGTCATGTCGCTGCATACGCCGTCGAGCTTGACGCCCATGTCGACGAGGAGCGGTTCGCCCTTGCGCCATACGGTGTCGTCCGGAACGTGATGGCATTCCGCGGCGTTGGCGCCGGCGCACACGATCGTTTCGAACGCCTCGCCTTCGCCGAGCGCTATCATCCACGTCTGTATGATGCGCTGGATGTCTTTTTCCGTCATGCCGGGTTTGATGCTCTTTTTCGTCTGCGCCCAGATTTGGTCGTTGAGCGCGGCGGCGGCGGCTACGCGGGTGATTTCGTCCACGCTCTTGACTGCGCGGAGCGACAGGACGTCGTCGTACACGTTCACGAGGTCTGCCCTGGGGAAGCACTTTTTGAGGGCGAGGTAGCGGCTTGCCGGGATGGAATGTTCGCAGCCAAGACGCTTCGGGCGGATTCCGTCCCTGCGCAGGAGATCCATGAACCCGACGCCGCGCCTCGTCTCCTTTACTTCCAGCCAAGGCGCCACCCGGTGTACCATCGGGACGTAGCGGAAGTCGGTGTGGAATACGACGCGCCGTCCGCCGGCGACGTCGAGCAGAAGGCATCCGTTGTCGCACACGACGCCCGTGAGCGATCTTATGTTCGCTTCGCCGAACAGGACCACCGCGTCCAGGCGGCGGCGCGCGGCAAGGCGCATGAGCGAGTCCAGCCGCTCCGCGCAGGGATTTGCGTCAGTCATTGCATTCTCTCCGTTTCGATTTTCTTGTTCCGGCCCGCGCCCGGCGGCGTTCTACGGAACGCAGCACTCCCCAGTACGTGAGCGGCACGCATATCGCGGCCAGCAGCGCGCCGCCGATGAAGAAAGAGGCCGTGACGCCTCCGCCGAGCTGTCCGAGCGAGTGCCAGAACTCGTCGGACAGCATCGACATCGCGCCTATCCTTTTCAGTTCGCCTACGATTGCGGAAACGGGAACCACGTCGCAGCCGAAGAGCTCGAGCACCTTGTTGCCGGCCCAGCACTGCACTGGATATATGGCGAATATGGTGAAATGGTTCGTGATGAACGTCCCCACGGCTGCGCCCGTCTTGCTGCCTTTCAGCAGCACGGCGGTGGGTATCGACAACATCAGCTGGAAGCCAAAAGGAATCGTGCATCCGTAGAACATGCCGATCGCCCAGCCGCGCGCGATGAACGCGGGCGGCTTCCGCTCGCGGACCATGCGCGCGCGGAAACGCAGCCATCTCCACCTAAGCGATGACATGGACGAACAGCCCTGAACGGAGCTTTGGCTCGAACCAGGTGGACTTCGGCGGCATCACGGCCCCGGCGTCCGCAATGCCCATCATCTCTTCCACGGTGACCGGGAACATGGAGAACGCCACTGCCGCGCGTCCTTCCTCGACGCGCCTTTGCAGTTCGTCCGTTCCGCGTATGCCGCCCATGAAAGATATGCGCGGCGAAGTACGCGGGTCGTCGATGCCGAGCACGGGCGCGAGGAACCTGTCCTGCAGCACCGAGACGTCGAGCGACGAGACTGCGTTCGCCCCGTCCGGCACGTTCCATGCGAGGTCGTACCACTTTCCGGCGATGAACATTCGCGCGTGGCGCCCTGCGGAGGGCATGCCGTCCGCAGCATCCGACACCGTGAACACTTCGCGGGCTTTTGCGAGCAGCGCATCGGCGGAAAGGCCGTTTAGATCCGCCACGAGGCGGTTGTATGGAAGTATCTTGAGCTGGGATGCGGGGAAGGCGACGGCGAGGAACCAGCGGCTTTCGCCCTCGAAACCGTGTTCGCTGGCGTAGCGGCTCGCAGCCGCGCTGCGGTGGTGCCCGTCGGCGATGTACGCCGCCGGGATGTTGGCGAACAGCGACTGGAGGCGATTGTTTGATGCGGCAGGAATCTCCCACACGGCATGGCGGATTCCGTCCTCCGCCGTGAAATCGCAAAGCGGAACGCCGGCGCAAGCGTCGGCGACGAGCGCGTCGACGTCCGCATTGTCCTTGTATGTGAGGAACGCGGGGCCGGTGTGCGCGGAAAGCGCTTCGATGTGGCGCGTGCGGTCGTCTTCCTTGTCCGTGCGCGTCTTCTCGTGCTGCCTGAGTACGCCTGCGAGATAGTCCTTCGTGTCGAACGTGGCGACCAGTCCCGTTTGCGCATGGTCGCCCATCACCTGCCTGTACGCGTAGAAGCGTGGGGATTCATCCTGCACCAGCGTGCCGGACTGGCGGAGCGCGTCAAGCGCTTTTCTGGCCTGCGCGTATGCTGCCGGAGAGGAACTGTCCGCGCCGTCGGGCATGTCGATTTCCGGGCGCGACACGTGGAGAAAGCTGGCGGGGTTGCCCTTGGCCAGCGCACGCGCCTCGGCGGCGTCCACTACGTCGTAGGGAACGGCGGCGACGGCCGCCGCCATGCCGGGCGCGGGACGGACTGCGGAGAAGGGGCGTATGTTCATCGTCTCGCCAGACCGTCTTGGCCTCAGTAGTTGGGGAACACTTCGAAGCCGACGTTGACGACCGGGAAGAAGGCGAGGTCGCTTTCGCGTATCACGTTGACGCCTCCGACCTGGAAGCCGTACATCGCCTCGGCACGGTTTATGAGGCCGATCTGCACTCCGCTTACGGAGTCGGCAACATTGATGACGCCCACCTGTACTCCGCGGATGGAGCGCACTTCGTTCCAAAGCCCCACCTGGAGGCCGACCATGTCGGCCCGGCCGGCGGAGTTGTATATGCCTCCTTGCGCGCCCGCCATCACGTCGATCGCCTCGTTGCGGAGAATGTTGATCTGAAGTCCTTCCATGTAGCGCGCGCGCCCGTACACGCCAAGGTCGAAGCCCGTCACGCTCTCGCATTCGCCGTAGGGAAGCGTAAGGCGGAATCCCACGACGTCAACGTCGTCGATCGAGTTGAAGGCAAGCCATACGGGCCAAGGCGCCTTGGCCGGCGGTTGAACGGCGACCGGAGCCGGCGCCGTCGCGGAGGCTGCTTGAGCCTGCCCCTGGGCCTGGGTTGCAGGAGGCACGGCTTTCGCGTCCTGCGCGGAGACAGCTGCGCACGCCACGGCGGCGCAAAGCGATATCAGAATCTTCTTCATTTCAAATCCTCTGCTTCTACTATGGGTTGGTTGCGTGTTATTATATGGCTTTCCCGGCGGAATCGCAAGCAAAAAGTCGCCCGCATGTTGCGGACGCGGAAGCGGACGGACTGCAGTGTGACCGTCGCCGCTTCCGGACGTATAAGAAGCGAAAACGTACACTTCAAGAAAGTGCGGTCAATGAGCCAGATCAACCTACTCAACACGCAGTTCGCCAACTTCGTCAAATTCGCCAGCGAGCAGGCGAACGCCGCGAAGTCGAAAACCGTAGTCACGGCGGACGCCGCCGGAGCCGGCGGCGTCAATGCGCTTGCCGGCCGCAGGATAACCGCCAACGATGCGGATCACGTCGGCAAGTTCCGCAATGCGTCGCTCAAGGCGGTGAACAACGAAGTCCGGGAGCTGTTCAAGTCGTCGATCTCCGAGATGTTCGGCGGGGTGGACAAGATACCAGCGAGCGTGAAGAGCGCCATGAAATTCGGAGACTTCGGCAAGGGCAAGCCGCTCACGGTGCGGCGCGACGGCCTGTCGCGCCGCGCGTCATATTATGCTTGACGCCAATATACCCCATGGGGTATACTATGCCGCGTTTGCGAAAGGAAGGCAAATCATGCGGTATTGTATGGAAGACGCAAAGGCGTTGAAAGTCCGGATCAACAGAATCATCGGGCAGTTGAACGGCGTGCAGAAGATGATGGGCGAGGACGTTCCGTGCGAGGACATCCTCACGCAGATAAGCGCGGCCAACGGCGCGTTGCATCGCATCGGGCTGATGATTCTGGAAGGCCATCTGCGCCATTGCGTGCGCGAAGGCATAGAGAAGGGCGACGCCGACGCGACGATCGAAAGTTTCGCCGAGGCGCTGGAGCATTTTGCGGGAATGGCGTAGGCGCATATGCGCCATACCCATACGGGTATATGTATCGGATGCCGAAAACAAGGAAATCGGGAAATGGGAAGTTGCTGCAGTCTGGCCGCGAAGGCCGAGAAGGAATGGCGGGAGCAGGAAAAGGGATTCGCCGCATGGTTCGAGCGCGTGTGCGAACGGCTTGAGACGTGGCCGTTTCTGGCGGCGGGCGGACTGTGCCTGGTCGCCAGTTTCGTTCTGGCGGGCCATGGGTGCCACGGCGGGGGCGCTGAGCGCGCGACATGGTGGAATCCGGCGTTCGCGACGGTGTTCATTTGCGGCGTTCCGATTCTGCGCGAGGCGCTGGAGTCCTTGTTCGCCGCGAGGAAGATCCGGGCGAGCTTGCTGATCGCCACGGCGATGGTGGCGTGTCTTTCCATAGGGCAGGTGTTCGCCGCCGGAGAGGTCGCCTTCATCATGGCGCTCGGCGAGACGCTGGAGGCCGCGACGCTCAAGCGGGCGCGGCGCGGGCTGACGAAGCTGGTGTCGCTCGTGCCGCCCACGGCGCGGTACGTGGTTACCTGCCCCAAGTGTCTCGCGCAGGGAATCCGTTTCAAGGATATGCCGCTGGACGAGATCGAAGTGGGGAACGGCGTCCGCGTCCTGCCGGGCGAGACGATTCCCGTGGACGGCGTGATAACGGAAGGGACGACGACGGTAGACCAGAGCGTGATGACGGGCGAGTCGCTGCCCGTTGACAAGTCCGAAGGCGACGAGGTGTGCTCCGGCACGATAAACCGCTTCGGCGCGATCACCATCCGCGTCACGAAGACCAACGCCGACTCGTCGCTCCAGAAGATGATCCGGCTCGTGAAGGAAGCGGAAAGGAAGAAGGCTCCCGTGCAGCGCATTGCGGACAAATGGGCGGCGATTCTAGTGCCGGCCTCGCTGGCGTTGGCATTTCTTGCGTTCCTCGGAGTGTGGGCGTGGTACGGAGACGTGACGACAGGGCTTGTGAGAGGCGTGACGATTCTCGTGGTGTTCTGTCCCTGTTCGCTCGCGCTCGCCACGCCGACCGCGATAATGGCGGCCATCGGTCAGGCCGCGAAGCACGGCGTGATAGTGAAGAGCGGCGAAGCCCTGGAGCGGATGGGAAGCGTTGCCGTGGCGTGCCTCGACAAGACCGGAACGCTGACAACCGGACGGCTTTCCGTGGTGCAGGTCGAACCGTCCGGCGAAACGGCGGCGCGGGACGACGTGCTGCGTCTCGCGTCCGCCGTGGAGGCCTCGTCGGAACATCCGCTCGCCAAGGCCATCGCCGCGGCATGTCCGCAGCCGCCCGCGAAAGATTTCGCCATGGTTCCCGGCAAAGGTGTGCGCGGCGTCGTGGACGGACGGCCCGTGTTCTGCGGCACCGAGGCGTGGCTGCGCGAGAACGGGGTCGAAAGCCCGTCCCGGAAGACAGCCGAAACCGCCGCAAGGCTGCGCGGCGAGGGGAAGGCGGTCGTGTTCGTAGCCGCCGGCGGGAAGATCGCAGGGCTCGTGGCTCTTTCGGACACTCCGCGTCCGGGGGCTGCGGACGCGGTCGCGGAACTCGCCGGGGCGGGCATGGAGCCGTGCCTGCTGACCGGCGACAACGCGGCCACGGCGGAGGCGGTGGCGCGCGAATTGGGTATTTCGGACGTGAAAGCCGGGCTTCTTCCGGAACACAAGGCGCAGACGGTAGACGCCATCCAGTCCGCAGGACGCCTTGTCTGCATGGTGGGCGACGGCGTGAACGACGCGGTTGCGCTGAAGACGGCGCATGTGGGAGTGGCAATGGGCGGCGCCGGAAGCGACATAGCGGTCGAGGCGGCGGACATCGCGCTTGTCGGCGACGACCTTTCGCGGCTCGCCTATCTCAAGAGGCTCTCCGCCAGCTGCGTACACACCATAAAGGTCAACATAACCATATCCATGTGTCTCAACGCCGTGGCGATAGCGTTGTCGGTGTTTGGCGTTCTCACGCCGGTGACGGGCGCACTTGTGCACAACGCGGGGTCGGTGTTCGTGGTCTTGAACGCGGCGCTTCTGTACGACAGGCGCATCGCCGCTCGGTAGGGCGCGTCGAGGACGACGCGCCCTCCCTGCCAAATCAAACTCCGATTTGTCCGATTCGCCCGCTGATGCGGGCGTTTTTTAAGGTTTGCGAGCGTTAGCTAGCATATCGGATGAATCGGAGTTTCATGTTTGTGTTTTCTTTGTTGTTTTCGTCAAGTTGGAAACAACATAAACAACTTTCTTTTGCAACTTCCATTCACGCGCGGGCTAACTCGCCCGCGCTCGTTCGCAAAACTTGGTTTAGGACGGGACGGCGCCCGTCCCTCCCGAACAAGGCTGTTGGCGAAGTTCAAGGCGCGTCCGAAGGGCAAAGTTGTTTTTGAGAGTTGTTCTGGTTGTTTCAAAAACAAAATGACACCGGGCGCGTCAAGGACAACGCGCCATGCCGTGTCAGACGCCGCGATGTACAGGTCGTGCGTCGTGAACACGGCGAGCGGCGCCCCCAGATGCCGGAACATATCCCCGGTGTACAAACGGCGGCGATGTGGTATAATATGCGCCGTCAGAACACAAAGGAGCAGTATATGCCAGCAGTAATGGAAGCGATAGACAAAATGACCGCGTCAGAGAAGTTTCGGACGATGGAGTATATTTGGTCGTCTTTGCGGTCTTCCTCGACAGATACTGATGGCGTGGCCGAAAATTTTGCTGTTTTGTCTGAATGGATGGCGACGGCAAAACGCAGACGGGCTGACATTATTGTCGGCGCCACCAGAACAATTCCTGTTTCTGAAGTGATTGCGGAGGCGAGGAAAAAGGCTGGCATATGAAAATAGAAATGGCGGAAGAGGCGCGGGCGGAATTTCTTGCCGCCATTGACTGGTACAATTCTGTCCGACCCGGTCTCGGCGCAGAGTTTGAGGCAGAAGTTGAAGATGCCATTTTTGCAGTAGAAGACAATCCTAAATTTTGCGTGGAAATAGAAGATGGCATTCGCCGTTGCCTTGTCAGTCGTTTCCCGTACGCGCTTGTATATTCAATTGAAACAGAACGCATACTCATACTTGCAGTCATGCACACGAGCCGTCGTCCTGGTTTCTGGCACAACAGACGGCCATGCCAGCAGTGATGCACGTTCTTCATACTGTCATGCCTATACCGCTTGTCCGTCAAAGCCGCGTCGGATTATAGTACAATGTGCAGCGTTCGCCCAAAATGTTCAAAGGATGTTGGAAGAATCCAAGAAGGAAACAATGATGAACGTAAACACAAAATGTCCCCATTGTGGTGCAGAGCTTGCGATAGACGAACGATGGCGTGGCTACAAGGTGGAATGCCCATACTGTTCAAAGTCTTTTGTTTTTTCAACGACGGCGGCAGCAACTGAAAATGCTTCGACGCAACGACTCACAATGACGGTTCCGGAAACTAAAAACGCTTCAACGGTGCAGCATATAAAGGCCGCACCAAAGCAATATAAGGTTCTTACGCAAAAAGACAAGTGGTATTCTGGCAAGTTTGACCCGGAAAAACTTGAAGAGGCGATAAACGCATATGCAAAGCAAGGCTGGCGCGTTATAGGCTGCGCCTGCAACTTCCGTTTACGCGCAGCCTAACTCGCCCGCGCTCGTTCGCAAAACTTGGTTTAGGACGGGACGGCGCCCGTCCCTCCCGAACAAGGCTGTTGGCGAAGTTCAAGGTGCGTCCGAAGGGCAAAGTTGTTTTTGAAAGTTGTCTTGGTTGTTTCAAAAACAAAATGCCGTCGGGCGCGTCAAGGACAACGCGCCATGCCGTGTCAGACGCCGGTAGCGCGGGTCGAGAAGAGGCCGGCGCGGACGAATGCGCAGCGGCGCTTGCCGTCCGGCGATACGATGATCGCCGCCGAATCGAGGAATCGCGGCCAGTTGTCTTCCGTGAAGCGCTGCACGACGCCTCGCGCCGCGAGAAACGCCGCGATGTACAGGTCGTGCGTCGTGAACACGGCGAGCGGCGCCGTGAACTTCTCCATGCACCACGCTTCCAGCGCGTCGGTCGCGGCGTGGAGTTCGGCAAAGCCGCGGTACCGTCCCGCCGCGAAGTATTCGAAGCACTTGCGGAAGAAACTGCCGTCGCGGAACTCCTCCCAGACCGCGTGCGCGTCGGCGAAGTAGAACGATCCGTTGCCAAGGCAGTCGTAGGTCGGAATGCGCGGGTTCTCAACGCCCATGCCTTCCGCTATGCACGAGGCCGTCATGACGGTGCGGCGGAGCGGACTCGACGCGAACTGCACGACGGCGGCGAACCGGCGGAGCGCTTCGCCAAACTTGCGGCTCGTGGACCGGCCTTCGTCCGTGATGGGCAGTGCCGCGCCGAAAGACACGTCTTCGTGGTCGATGTGCGGGCGTTCGGCGTGGCGCGTCATCAGCAGCACGCGGTTGCCGTCCGCGACGAGCGAGCAGACGTCCGCCGGCGAAATCTCGTTCGGCGCCGCGCTCATTTGCCGCTTCCTTTCCGCACGGAGACGGTGCGGGCTTCGGCGGACGCGGCGCGGCGGTTCCAGTCGCGGAGGAACGCGTGGTAGTCGGCGGAGAGCATCGCCGCTTTCGGACGGAACGTCATGCGCTTCACGGTCACGACGAGGCGTCCGTCGCGCATGGCGGAAGTCGTTTTGTGCGTGAGCCACACGTCGTTCCGGTCGAGCGGATTGCAGAGCTTCAGTTCCTGCGGAACGTGTTCGACCTTCGCGTAGCCTTCCGGGAACACGATCTCGTACACGTCCAGCGACCACGTTTTGCCCGAAATGGAGATTGGCGATTTGCGGCCCGGCCCGCCTACGTCGAAGAGATCTTCGTCGAAGTCCGGGATGCGCACCGTCAGGCATTCGTCGTTCGCCACGGCGTAGTCCTCCGCGTAGGCCGAGAACGACATTTTCGCTGGATAGGATTCGAGGTCTGTTTCGAGTTCGCGGGTCGCGGTGGCGTTCTGCGCCAGTCTGGAGATGAGTTTCTGGTAGAAGCGGCTGCGCATTTCGGGCAGCACCTCCGAATACGCTTTGCGGAAGGTGCCCACGCCCGCTCCCCATGCGAAGCTTTCCACGTCGAAATCCACGGCGCCGTTCTCGCGCACGGACATTTTGCAGACGTATTTCTGTGCCGTACACCACGTGTGATTCGTCGAAGCGGACGGCATGGACGCGAACCAGGTGCGAGGCGACCACCACGAGAACGGCGGCGCGACTGTTTTCGGCGTGAGCACGGTGCCGAACTCGTCCGCCACGGGATCGTAGTACGTGCATCCCGTCTTGGACGATGTCTCCGGCGGGGTGAACTCGTTTTCGCTTCCGATCCAGAAGGTGCGCCCCTCCGCCTTGCCCTCCACGCTCACGAGGAGCGTCCCGAACGTTTCGGGCTTCGGCGTTTTCCGCCGCGACGCGGCGGACGTTTTGATGTCGCGGGCGTCGTCGGCGACGAGTGCGAACGACGGATCGAACCCGACGGCCTCGAGCATGGCGAATATGATGTTCATGCGGTCTGCGCTGGATGCGTAGCCGTCGGCGAAGGCGCGGTCGGGCGCGGTGAAGGCGATGTCGAACGGAAGTTCGAAAAGGCCCGGCCCGGCGGTGCGCACGCGCCGCATCAAACGGCGTATCGCGGTGATCTTATCCTGCGGCGAACGGCAGCCCGCCACCGCGTTTCGCGCGGCGGACGCGACGGAGCGCGATCCCTTCGAACGCGCGCGGGCGAGCGCGTCGACGAGCGCGAGGCCCGTCTCCCGCCAGTCGGCGGCAGATACGCTGACGTATGGCCTCCAGCGCGATGCGGACGGGCGCGACGGCTCGTCCGGGACGCGCGGCGGATTCCTGCGCGACCAGCGGTGGACGCCGTTCGTTTCCGAATCGTGCAGCCCCTTCTGCGTTATTTTGAAGCGCATTCCCGCAGGCACGTGCAGTTCTATCTCGTCAAGGTCTTCGGGATCCACGGCATCGAGCGTGTAAAAGCCGGTATAGGGAACCGGCGCGTTCGTCACCGTCTTGACGACCGTCGCCCGGATCACGCTGCCGATTTCGACGCCAGGCAGGTTGACCATGAGCTTCTTCGACGCGGGGTAGCGCGGCGCGGACGCCGCCCAGCCGGCGTCCAGCAGGTTGATTTCTTTGTCCGCAAGCCGTCTCACGACGCCGTTGCGATTCGAGACGCTCGCTTCGACCACTTCGATGGAGCGCGTGGAAGGACTGTAGTCGAACTCCATTTCGGAAGCGTTTTTCTTTCCTTTGTACGTAAGCACTTCCTTGACGAAGGTGTTTGTGGTCGTCCAGCTTGTCGGGGACGTGAAGTGCGTCACGGTGCGGTCCGATATCCAATGGATGTTGGCGTTGTCGTTCGCGCGGGCGGCGAAAACGGGGTTGGCGCGTTCGGCGGCTTCGGAGTCTTGTCTGTCGCGGCGGACGGCGTGGTAGGCGGGAACGTCGAAGTTCACGTCCTCCACGTACATCTTCCGCGAGGCGGCCAGCACGCCGTTCTCCACTTTGTGTTCGACGGCGAAACGGTAGCCGTTCGTCCCGATATTGCACGGAGGCGGAAGGCGTTCGACGGCGCCTGCGGCGTCGCCAAGCTTTATGCGCAGCGTCTCTTCCGTGCCGGCGGTCGTGGAGATTTTGAGCGGGAAGCGACGCTTCTCCAGAGCCGTGGAGCCGTCGAGAAGCCCGCGTACCAGACCGATGCGTTTCGTTAGGAACGGCAGGGACAGCGTGTCGCGCGTTTCGCCGCGCAGCATGGCTTCGGGGATGCGGGCGATCGTCTTGGCGGAAAGCGGAGTGTCGGTGTCGTGCATGTTTTCGGGCTTCAGGTCGAACGAGAGCAGCTCCGCGCCGGGCGCGACTGAGCGGAAGAAGTTCTCGAACAGGCGGAGACGTTCCTTCGGCGTGCGCCTGAGAAGGGTTTGCCGGTAGGCGCTGTCGTTGATGCCGCCGAAGGAGAACGACGACGAGAGCAGCAGCGATCCGTTCTGGTCGAGCGTTCCCTCCGATTCGACCTTGAGCGTGTTTTCCGAGGCCGGGCGCACGGGCGAGACGAGAAGCGTTTCGCCGTCGGGACGCGCCACGAGATACGAGCGGTCGGAAAGGTAGGCGGGGAGAAGGTCGTGCGTGGATTCGTTGGTCGGATCCATGAGGCGGTATTTCCTGTTCCCCTTGTCGTCCATCGCGACAATGGCGTGGTTGAAGAAAGGCCACGGGACGGACGTATCCAATTTCGCTCCGACGTGTATGAGGACGGGATAGGCGCTGAAGCCCGCGATCCGCAGCATCTCCACGAGCAGGGCGGCCTTGTCGCGGCATACGCCGTAGCGGTTGTCGAAAGTGATGTTCACGTCGTGCGGTTCGTAGCCCGGCGAACCGTCTTCCATCGTGAGGCCCATGTAGCGTATCTCTTGCGAGACGAATTTGAACAGCGCGCGCACTTTCTCTTCGTCCGTCGCGCAGCCCTTGACGATGCGGCGCACTTCGTTCGTGACGGCGGGCGTGGCGGCGGCGAGGTGCGGAGCGCTGATGGCCCAGTACCAGCGCGATACGGTCTGCCAGTCGGGGACGTTGGAGACGCGGAGGGCCTGCGTGCACGTGTAGAGCGGTGGCATGTCCGGTTCCGGGAACGCCTGCGGCACGTCGCGCACGTCCCAGCGCAGCAGAGTGCGCCCGTTGCCGAGCGGGCGGTCCGGCGCGCGCGTGACGGTCTTGCCGAACGGGTGGCGCACGGTCGCGTGGCGCACGGGGTTGGCGTCCGGCTGGTCGATGGTGTAGACGGAGGAGACTATCGGGCACGTGTATTCGAAGGATTGCAGGTCGGCCCACGTGTTCGCCATCCGCGCTTTCTTCACGCGGCGGGCGAAGCGGATGTGGCGGATTTCGCCGACGGCTAGGCCGGAGACGGTGCAGGACATCACCTTGTCGAGCGGGTCCACGATGTTGGCGGAGAGCGAGGAGTTGTCCGTCGCGACCTTGAGAGTACGTGCGAAGTCCACGGCGCGGGCTTGCCCGTTCGTGCCGATGATTTCGACGAGGAAGAACTTCGCGTCGCCGTAGCGTTCGGAGTAGTCGAGCGACACGGTCGAGGCTTCGCGGCGTCCCTTTTCCGTCAGCACTTTCAGCCACTCGTCGTCCCATGCGATCGACGTGCCGTCCGTTTCGTACGCCACGTGGATGCGGTCGTCGAGTATTGCGCGGTCGGCGTCCGGGAAGTGTTTCGGCGTGACTGCGGCGGCGGCTTTGACGACGGCGGACGGGTCGGCGCGGTATGCGGCGGGCATGTCGGGGATTTCCGCCGCGCACAGACCTATGGAAAGGAGAAGAAGGATACAAGAGAATGCGGTTTTCATTGCGGAAGACGGTTGGTTTTATTTGCAGAAGAAAGCGACGAGCAGTCCGGCCGCGATGCAGTACGGCCCGAACAGCCAGAACCAACGCCCTTTCAGCGCCTTCAGGAGAATGGCGAGAGAGAAGTAGCCGACGATGGCGGAAAGCGCCACGCCCCACGCAAGAATCCACCAATGGAAACCCTCTGCGTTCACCTCCCCTTTGAACAGTTCCAGCAGCACGCCGCCTGCGATGAGCGGCGCGCTCATCAGGAACGAGAATTCGGCGGCTTCTTCGGGCCCGACTTTTCCGGCGCGCGCGGCGGCGAGCGTCATTCCGCTTCGCGATACGCCCGGAAGCAGCGCGATTGCCTGCGCCGCGCCCATGAGAAGCGCCTTGAGGAAGCCGACGGGACGCTCTCCGCGCGGGAGAAAGCGCGTGCCGGAAAGCACGAGGCCGGTGAACACGAGCAGCACGCCGACAATCCGGGCGTTGTTCACCAGTGCGTCGATGTCGTGCCGGAAGATGAAGTATACGGCGACGGCGGGAAGCGCGGAGACCGCGATGCGGCACGCATAGCCGATTGCGTCCCTGTCGCCGCGGCACGCGCCTCCGAGCAACGCGCCGATCCGCCGCGCATAGAACACGAACACGGCGATCAGCGTTCCTGCATGGAGAAACACTTCCAGCCGGAGGCGAATCGCTTCCGGCACGTCGAGGAAGTGCTGCAATATGACCAGATGGCCGGAACTCGATATGGGAAGGAACTCGGCCACTCCCTGGAGAACGGCGAGGTACGTCACGTTTAAGAATTCTTGCATAGCGCAACTAGTATACCATAATATTCCGCCTTGCGGGCGCGTCGGGGATTTGATAAAATCTCACCCATCAAGACAAAGGAGCAATTGAAGATGGTCACGTTCGAGTACAAAGGCGTAGTCGAAATGAAAGGCGAGACGAAGGCGTTCGGGCAGAACGGCTTCACGAAACGCGAGCTGGTCGTGGGCAATCCCCCGGATTCGCCCAGCATGTATCCCAATCCCGTGCTTTTCACGTTCAAGAAGGAGCGCTGTTCCCTGCTCGACCCCATAAACGTCGGCGACCCGGTCAAAATCCAGTTCACGATCGACGGGCGCAAATGGGACGGCCCGAACGGCGTGCGCTATTTCACCGATCTCACCGGATGGAAAATCGACGTTTTAGGCGGCGCGTCCGCCGCGTCCGAGCCCGTCCCCGCCGCGCCGGAAGTGCCTGAAGACATTCCGTCGGGTCTCGACGATTCGGAGAACCTGCCGTTCTGATGCAGGTTTGGAGGGACATCCTCCGGCTTGGCGCGGAGTATTTGGCCGGCAAGGGCGTCCCCGACGCGCAGGTTGCGGCGGAACTGCTCATGGCGCGGCTGCTGAAATGCGGCCGCGGCTTTCTTTCTCTGCATCTCGACGCAGCTCCCGAGCCAAGGCATGTCGATGCAATGCGGCGCGGAGTGCGCCGCCTTGCGGCGGGCGAGCCCGTGCAGTACGTGCTCGGCGAGTGGGACTTCCGTTCGCTCACCGTCACGTGCGACAGGCGCGCGCTCATTCCGCGTCCCGAGACGGAGGAGCTCGTCACGCGCGTCCTTTCTTTTGCGAAGACATACGCCAATCCGCAGCCGTTCGTCGTTGATGTGGGCACGGGAAGCGGGTGCATAATCCTCTCGCTGGCGTGCGAGATGGCTGGCGGCGTGTTTCTGGGTACGGACGTTTCGCCGGACGCGGTGTCGCTTGCGCAGGAGAACGCCATGCGCTGCGGGCTGTCCGGCAAGGTGAAGTTCGCGGTCGCGGACGGCCTTGACGATTTCGACGAGCCGCAGTCTATCGACATCCTTGTTTCCAACCCGCCTTACATCGCGACGGCGGACTGCGCCCTGCTCGATCCGCGCATCCGCGATTGGGAGCCGATGAACGCGCTTGACGGCGGCGTTTCCGGCCTTGACTTCTACGAGCGTCTCGTCGGCGACGCCATCAACGTGCTGAAGCCGGGCGGCGGCGCGTTCTTCGAGATAGGCGACGGACAGGGCGGTGCATTGCGCAAGCTTTTCTTCGACGCGGGCTTCGACGACATAAGGATCGAAAAGGACTACGCCGGACACGACCGTTATGCGTTCGCCGTGCTGCCGTGAGCCCGTCCTCAGTGCGGAAGCGTGATCGTGAACACGGTACCGCGTCCTTGCTCCGATTCGCACGTGACGAAGCCCGCGTACGAGGTGACGATCGCTTTGACGAGGGCGAGGCCCAGCCCGTTGCCGGGAAGCGAGCGGCTGGCGTCCGACCGCCAAAAACGGCGGAACACGTTCGGAAGATCCCGAGGGGAGATTCCGCATCCCGTGTCCGCCACGCGCAACGTCAATACGTCCGCGCCGTCGGCTAGCGAGACGGATATGACGCCGCCTTTCGGCGTGAACTTTATCGCGTTGTCCAGCAGGTTGCCGATAAGACGCTGCAGACGGCCTTTGTGGCCGGAGAATACGACAGGTTCGGGCGGCAGGGCGAGCGCGAGGGAAAGTCCATGGTCTTCCACTACCGTGGAATACAGGTCGGCGGTCTCGCGCAGGAAGGTGCAGAAGTCGATGTTTTCGCGGGGCGTGTTGTCGACGCGGCATCCAGTTTGGGAAATCTCGAGCATCGTGTTGATCAGTTCCAGCATGTCGGAGGACTGTTCGAATACCATTTCGGAAAGCGGCGTTTTCAACTGTCCGCCCATGGCTGCGAACTCGGCGGCGGTGCGCAGGCGCGTGAGCGGCGTGCGCAGATCGTGCGCGATGTCGTCGGTGAGAGTTCTCAGCTCGCGGATGGTCTTTTCGTTTCTGTCGCACATCGTGTTGAACGCATCTTCCAGAAGCGCAATCTCGCGGCTTTCGCGCGACGGGGCGACGCGCACCGACCATTCGCCGTCCCGGATGCGGTTTGCGGCGTCGGACACATTGCGGAGGGAACGTATGAACCGCCGCGCCAGCAAGTCGGCCGCCCAGCCTCCGAGCAGCAGCGAGACGAGAAGGGAGCATCCGATGATAGTGGCCAGGAAAGCGATGTAGGATTCGTCGTTCGCCACGTCGCATCCTACAGAAAGCCTGCGTCCATCGGGAAGCTCCGTCGTCTTTACGCGCAGCACGTTGCGCCGGCGGCGCGGCGCGGCGCTTTCTTTGCTGATGCGGTATTCGGGGACGTTCCGCCGCGCATGGGCGAGCATGGCGCGGAGAATCGCATCGCTGTGGCACATGCTGACGATCTCTTCGCCCGCCGCGGAGGTGATCAGCAGAGAGACCTTGTCCGCGCCGTGTTCTTCGGCGATTTCCTCGAAGAAGTGGCGCATCTTTTTTTTGTCGCCCGACGCTTCGGCGTATTCCTGCGCGAGGTCGTTCGCGATTCTCGTGATGAGGCCCCGGCGCTCTGCCGTCATGAACAGTTGCGACACGGCGAGGATGAGGCTGCCGGTGAGGAAGAGTATGAGCGCTCCGGCGCAAAGCGACATTGCGACGATGCGGCGGCGCAGGGACGGCGCCTTTCTATCCGAGCACATACCCGAATCCTCTTACGGTGCGTATCAGCTTGCGTTCGGAGAGGCGGTCTATCTTTTCGCGCAGGTGGTAGACGCGCGATTCGACTACGTTCGTGTGCGGGTCGAAATCGTAGTTCCAGACCCGGTCGAGAATCGTGTTGCGCGACACGACGCGTCCCTTGTTGCGCATCAGGTACTCCAGCAGCTGGTATTCGAGCGGCTGGAGGGCTATTGGCTCGCCGGCGCGCGTGACGCGGTGCGTGACAAGATCCATCTCGAGGTCTTCGACGCGCAGCGTGGTCGTCTCTTCCGCGCGGCTTGCACGGCGCAGGAGCGCCTGCACGCGTGCGACAAGTTCTGCCACGGAGAAGGGTTTGGCGAGATAGTCGTCGCCGCCGGCCTCCAGACCGCGTATCTTGGCGTCCACGCTGCCGCGGGCCGACAGTACGATGACAGGCAAGGCGCGTCCCGCCGCGCGTACGCGGCGGATCAGTTCCAGTCCGTCGAGCCGCGGCAGCATGACGTCCACTACCGCCGCGTCATACGAACCGTGCAGCGCGGCCGCGAGGCCGGCTTCGCCGTCTGCGGCGTGCATGGTGGCATAGCCGGCCTGTTTGAAGGCTCCGGCTACGAATTCCGCGGTCGCCGCGTCGTCTTCGACAATGAGAATGTTCATGGCAGATACGCGGGATATTCTATCAAAACTTTCCCGTTTCCGCCATGAACGCCGTCATGCTGGCGCGGTTGCGCGTTTTATGCGGAATCCGCCGTCGAAACGGGCGTGGGTGAACAGTCCTTCTCCAACCGCGACCTTGAAGTGGCTTTGCCGCCACCATGCGGTGTTGAGGTTGATTTCCATCACCTGGAATCCGTTGAGCGTGCGCTTTTTTGGATGCGATTTCGCCCGGTCGAGAAGCTGGAACATGAACGGGCGCGAAATGAGAAATGGCTGGTCGGTGAAATTTATGACGGAAGAGTCGACGATGAGAAAGTCTCCGTGCCGCGTGATGAAAGACGGAAATCGCCTGTCTGCGTCGTCAATTGCGTACGGTGCGCGTCCGATGGCGCGCCGGGCCTTTGCCGGACGCAGCAGCCGGCGCAGCGCGGAACGCCATCCTTTGCCGTAGAAGCGTTCGAATTTTTTCTTGTCGGCAAAGCCCTGCCCCGGAAAGTCGTGCGAGCGGCAACGGACGATATCCGCTTTGCCTGCGGCGAGAAGCGCCATCGAATCGTCGAGGTATCGGCGCATGGCGTCTGCATCTGCGATGAGCGGGCAGTCGTTCTGGAGCATCAGCAGGTAGTCGCCGTGCATTGCGTGCGCAAGAGCGTCCATGCCGCCGAGAAGTCCGAGGTTGACCGGAGAGCCCTCGCAGCGCCAACCGCGGTATGACTGGCATATGCGCACGTCTTCGGCGGTCATGTCGTTGAAAAACACGCATGCGTCGTCAGCGTATTCTGCAAGCCCGCCCTTTTCGTAGGACGACAGCGTCTTTTTTAGCGTTTCGTGCGCGTGAAAGCTCAACACGCCAACTGAAAGCCTAGCCGTCGCCGGATTTTCGCACGCGGCCGAATCGTCTCTGGATGTCGTTGAAGTCATGCAAAGAAGTATATTATGCCTACATGGTCGGCATATCGCCGGAAGATGGCCGTTTAGCCATGTTCGCCGCGTTCGATCGAGAGAGCCGCGGCATGGCGCGATTCCCGCTTGACATACCTACCTGAAGGTATGTATAATATGCGCCGTTTTCGCCGGAGAAAAGGAAAAGCAAATGAGACTGAAGCTAGGAATAAGGGAGTCGATCGACAAGATCAAGACGTTCTCGCGGATATTCGTGGAGCGTCCAAGGATTGCAATCCATGGCAGATGCCGAGAAGTGATTTAGAGTTGTCAAAGTGAACGCAATTGCGTGGACATGGCTGCTTGCGTTTCCCGTTGCCCTGTTGCTGGCGGCGGGACTGTGCCGTCTGCGCGAACGACGTCTCGTGGGGATGCCGCGTACCGCCATTGACCGTTGGCGCCGTGCAACACCTGCCGGGAAACTTCTAGTCTGCTTGGTGGTTGTCCAGTTCACTTACATGGGCGCTACTAAACTTATGCGAAATCCACCGCCAAGATCCACCATGACCTCCGCTGCGGCCGTCCAATCAAACGCGGGCGATCTGGATTCGGGCGTTGGCGCGACCAACATATGCTTCACCGCCATCGAGCGCGGCACGAATTCCACGGTGTTGATTGTCGGCTGGCCTTCCGGCGGCAGGCCGTCGCTTGACCGCGTCGGACTCTTTTTCGCGTTGGAACCACAAGGGCCGTGGTCGCATCTCTTCGACCTCGACGTTTCGACATGCCCCTCAAACGCGCTTGTTGAGATAATGGACGCCGAGATTTCGACAAACAGCCCGTCGGCTGCATTCTTCCGGCTCGGCGAATCCACGCCGCCGGATGCCGACGGGGACGGGCTTTCAGACGCAGAGGAAGTTGGGGAGATTGCGGTACGGAGCGAATTCGAATGGCACGACACTTCCGGCCTCCCGACGGTGTACGCGCCGCCACCGCCGCCGGAGGAAGATGGCATTGCGAGTTATTTTGGCGTTCATTTGACCGCTGGTCTTCCCAGCGGCACAGTCATTAATGGAGTCGCCCTGTCGAACGTTTTCGCTTTCGAGAATGGTTTTGTGGCTCTTTCTGCGCCAGACGATTTCAACGGCTGGGTTTTCCCGGACGCGACTTGCCCCTTGTGCTACAGGTGGGGGTATTCATACAGCATCCTCATAGCCTCGTACTGGAGTTGGGGATGCGTGCAGTACGGGAACACGAATTCGTACATGCGCGCGGGTACGCTTGGCGACGGGACGACCGTGGTGGAGTTCCACGATGTCAAATACAGTCATTGGTCGGATGACGGCATGACGTATCAGGTGATTATCCCTAGCGGTACAGGAAACATTGTGCGTGTGAGTTATCTTTCGTCCGATGTACCGATGGATGGCACTGCGGGAGAGGGATTTTTTGTACGCAATGTGCAGGCAGGCGTCCAAAACGCACGACGCGAATTGCTCGGCGGGAAGGTTTACAGTGTTGAATGGAATTTCGCCGAACAGGGTTCGATCGTACCGCCGTTGACTGTGGAATACCGGCTTGGCACTGGCACAGATCCCGATTCGGCCGATTCCGACGGCGATGGACTGGACGACTGGACGGAGCTGCACGAGACTGAAACCGATCCATGGAATGCGGACGCAGACGGCGATGGCCTGTCCGACGGCGACGAAATCGCATGGGGGACGAATCCCCACGCGTCGGACACGGACGGCGACGGACTTCCCGACATCTGGGAGGTGTCGAACGGGATTGACCCGACATCAAGCGAAGGCGACGACGGAGCTGCCGGAGACCCCGACGAGGACAACCTAAACAATTCGCAAGAACGCCAGTTGGGGACAGATCCGCAAAACTCCGACACCGACGGCGATGGCATTTTCGATGGTGATGAGGTCTTTGCAGGTACTAGTCCTCTTTGCTCTGACACGGATGGCGACGGGCTAGACGACTTCCAAGAGCAAAGTCTCGCGACCGACCCGCTCCAGCCGGACACGGACGGCGACGGGATGGATGATGGATGGGAACATCGGCACGGATTCGACCCGAAGACGCACAACTCGTCCACTGCACGGACGGACGACGACGCCACCGCCGATCCAGACGGCGACGGTCTGTCAAACGCAGAGGAGTGCAAGTGGGGGACGAATCCGGGCGATGGCGGCGCCGATACCGACGGCGACGGCGTGGCGGACGGCACGGAGATTGCGCAGGGCAGCGATCCGGCGGATCCCTCCGATGGAGGGCAGGCCGGCAGCCGCATCCCCGTGCCGTTCTGTTTCGGCGACCACAGCGAAAGTCACTCCGAGAAATACCTGCTCGAGGTGAAACCCGTCGCCGCAATCGGCATGGGCGCCGCGCCGCGCACGTTTTCATGGGTGAACGCGCACTACGGCGAATGCGAGACGCGCACGGCGATGTTGAAGCCGGGGTGGAAATACGAGGCGAGGCTGCGCCATGCGTCGACGAACCTGTCTGCGCCGGACTACGACTACACGCTCCGCCCGGTCACGAACGGACTTCCTCCATTTGTCCAGATTTCCGATTCCGATTCGCTGTTCGGTACGGACGACACGGGCACCGCATTTTCGGCCGAAGGCAAAGTGGCGGCAATCAGCGTTTACAAGTTTACGGTCGAGGAGATAAAGTTCAACCACGATATGGCTTCATGCATGTTGGATGCCATCACCATTAGGCGCAATGCACGAGAGAGTTTTGACTCGTCACATGGTGAATGGTGGATAGGTGGAATGTCCCTGAAGAACGATCCTGTGTGTTACGCGGGTAGAGCCGTACCTACGGTCAAAGCGAAAATTAGGGTCTCGCCAAATCTCAAATCCGCACGTCTTTCGGCATCATCGACAGAAACAAGTTCTCCAATTGGAGGACTTATGGAGAAACGCGTGTTGTTTTCTGAAGGGCTGTCCAGTTGGACAGATTTTTCAATGGATTCGGCTATTGCAGCTATTGTGCGTAAATTTGATCATCGCTGGGAATGGACGGTGACACAAATTGACGACCGAGACGTCACGGCGTTTATTTGTACCACAACAGGTCCACACCGCGTATTCACAGTTATTGATACACCTGTCGCTCCATGGGGTGTGGATTCAGTCAACCGACAGAATCCGTGGACGAACGCACTTGAGTTCGCTTGCACAGTTGCCGATGGCAAAGGGAATAAAGTTGAAGCGCTAGCCGCAGTTACGCATCATCTTTTTTACAACATGGGGTTTAGGTATGAAACGAAAAGAGGTGCATCGCGATATTACAGTCATGACCGTAGCTGTTTTAAATTGTCATCGTATCTTCAATGTACCAAACTAGATGTAAATTGTTATGATCAAGCATACGGTGTGGCGACACTTGGAAATTTGCTCGGTATCTACGCAACGCCAGTATTCACGCAACCTTTCGGTTTTATCAATACTGTTAATCTAGTTGGAATAGGACGATGTAACAACCCATTTTATTCAGGGACGAGTACTTCTGTTCATGCGGTTATTGAGGGAAGCGATAATTCAATCCGTTCGGCATTTGGCAATCATATGTATGTGTTTGCTGAAGAAAAAATCTTTGATGCCTGTACGGGGCCAGAGATGGGAATTAAAACGCATATTGATTATCTGAAAATGGTAATTGATTCGTCAACCGAGGATGAGCTATTGTCGAGTTTCTTTTCGCCACTCGACTTTCTCGAAACACCTAGAGTCCTCTCATTTGAAACGCGAAACTACAGAATTGAATAGGAGAAATTGTGAAGAAACTAATACTAGGATTTATCTTGATATGGCAAACACACCAAGTGCTTTCGCTTGAGCCAAACTATACCCTTCCGCCAATTACGTATATGACGCCAGAGACAACGATTCAGCGGGCACGAAATAGAGGGCATCGCCTGATGGCGCTGAAGTGTGTCCCCGATGGAGACGCGACGCTTGTCTGTACGAATTGGATTTGTCCAACATCGATAGTCGTAAATACGATGCGGTATAACATGACCACAAACTTATGGGATGGCAGAATTGAGTTTGGCATTACTACGACGAATCGGCCAGCAATAAGACTCGCCTCTGGGGAAATAACATTGAAGGAAAATGCATATGATGCGCGGTTGTCTTTGTTTTCTGAACTTTCTTGTACAAGTATGGCATTGCAAAAGTATGCACAGATGATATTGGTGATGCCTATTGATGGTTCGACTAATATGATGTTTGTGACTGATGCCGATTACGATCTAGATGCGAAGCATCGACTTGTTTATAAGAACATTTTCATTCAATATGAAGTGGCAAGTGGGGCTATTACCAGTCCCGCGACCAACGCGCTTGCGTTTACTGCGGCTCTTATAAACGCCGGGTTGCCGGAGGATGAGCGGATTCCGCTGCCTCCGGCATTGTGAATAGCTCACTGATTTCAGAAGGAGACAAAAAATGAAACTGAAGCTAGGAATAAGGGAATCGATCGACAAGATCAAGACGTTCTCGCGGATATTCGTGGAGCGTCCGAGGTTCGCCATGGTCATAGCCATCGTGCTTACAATGGCTGGCGCCATGGCGATATTCAAGCTGCCGATATCGCAATATCCTAGGCTCACGCCGCCGTCGATATCCGTGTCGTACAGTTATCCGGGCGCGAACGCGAAGGAGATTCTCAACACTATCGCCATGCCGATCGAAGACGAAGTCAACGGCGTGGACGACATGCTCTACATGGTCGGCTCTTGTTCCGACACCGGCGACTACCAGCTGCAGGTGTCCTTCGAGGTCGAGAGCGACCGCGACATGGACATGGTGAAAGTGCAGAACCGCGTGGCGCAGGCCGAGGCGAAACTCCCGACCGAGGTAAAACAGCTGGGCGGCCGCATCCGGGCGCAGGCCGAAGACGCGCTTGGCTTCATCTGCATGCGTTCGCCGAAAGGCACGATGTCCCGCCTCCAGATATCCGATTACATCTACGGCAACATCCAGCCGGTGCTGCTACGCATTCCGGGCGTCGGCGAGGCCACGGTCTACGGACCGAAGCTTTCCATGCGCGTGTGGATGGATCCCGACCGCATGGCCGCGCAGGGACTCAACACGGAAGAGGTGATCGCCGCCGTCACCAAGCAGAACATCCAGGCGTCGGTCGGCTCAGTCGGCTCGTCGCCGATTCCGGAACATGGCGCGAAGGTGTTCACGATCACGGCCAAGGGGCGCCTGATGACGCCGAAGGAGTTCAACGAAATCGTCATACGCCGCGACGCGAACGGAGGCGTCGTGCGTCTGAAGGATATAGCCCGCACCGAGATCGGCGAGCAGAACTACATGTTCACGGGACAGTTCAACGGCGGCAACGCCGTTTCTATCGCCCTCAACCAGAAGCCGGGCGCGAACGCCATCGCCACGATGGACCAGATATACAAGGAAATGGAGAGACTCGCGGAGTCGTTTCCGGAGGATCTGGAGTGGTCCGTGCCATACGACGCCACCGACTACGTGCGCATGTGCATAAAGGAAATCGTCGAGACGCTGCTCATAACCTTCGGTCTCGTGGTGCTGGTGTGCTATCTGTTCCTGCAGGACTGGCGCGCGACGCTCATCCCGTGCCTTACGATTCCCGTGTCGCTCTGCTCCACGTTCATCCTCATGGCGGTGCTCGGCTACACGATCAACATTCTCACGCTGTTCGGCCTGGTGCTTGCGATCGGCGTCGTGGTGGACGACTGCATCGTCGTGGTGGAGCGCGTGCAGTTCCTCATCGAGACGCGCGGGCTTAACGCCAAGGAGGCGACCATCCAGGCCATGAGCGACGTGACAAGCGCCGTCATCGCGACGACGCTGGTGCTGCTGGGCATCTTCGTTCCGGTCGGATTCATGAGCGGCATCACCGGGCGCATCTACCAGCAGTTCTCCGTGACGCTGTCGGCGGCGGTGTGCTTCTCCACGGTGTGCGCCCTCACGCTCGCGCCCGCGCTGTGTTCGCTCGTGCTGCGCGAGGCGCGTCCGTACAAGCACGGTCCTCTTGCGTGGTTCAACTGGATCGTCGACCGTTTCAAGGGGTTCTTCGTCGCGGCTGCCAGGTGGCTTGCGAGCCGCATTTTCCTCGCCGGCGTGCTGCTGCTGCTCACGGTGCTTCTCACCGTGTCGATGTTCACCAAGACGCAGACGGCGTTCCTTCCGGACGAAGACCAGCGCGTCGTGTTCGCATCGATGGAGATGCCGGAAGGCACGGCGCGCGACCGCAGCCGCGACGCCGCGCTGCGCGCCGTGGACCTGTTGCGCACTCTGCCCGAGGTGGAGAGCGTGCTCTCCATCACCGGCTGGGGCATGATCGGCGGGCGCGGCGAAAACCAGACGACGCTCATCGTCGATCTCAAGCCCTGGGCCGAGCGCCAGCTCCCCGAGCAGCACGCGTCCGCCATGGTCGGGCGCATACAGCAGCTTCTCGCCGGAGTGCCTGAACCGAAGTGGCAGGTGTTCATGCCGCCGGCGATTCCCGGCCTCGGCATGGCGAACGGCATTTCCGTTCATATCCAGGACAAGGCGAGCGCAGACCCGGTCAAGATGGACGAGGTGAAGAACAAGCTGCTCGCGAAACTCAACCAGAGTCCGAACGTGCTGATGGCGTTCTCCGGATACAACGCCGTGACGCCTCACCTCCGCTTCAACCTCGACCGCGTCAAGGCCGAGATGTTCCACGTGCCCGTTGCGACCATCTACGCCACGCTGCAGAACTATCTCGGTTCGCGCTACGTGAACGACGTGAACCTCGGCACGCAGGTGAACCGCGTCACCGTGGCCGCCGAGGCGAGCGCCCGCGCAACGCCCGAAGCCGTTGCGCGCCTGTACGTGCGCTCCGACACAGGCGCGATGGTTCCCGTCGGTTCGCTCGGCACAATTTCGCGCGAGCTCGGTCCGCGCGCCATCAGCACGCGCGACAAGTTCGTGACGGCCGCCCTTACGATCCTTCCGAAACCCGGCGTGCCGTCCGGTCTCGTGATGGACGAGGTGCGCGAGCTTTTCAAGGAGGAGCTGCCGGACGGCTACGGATACGACTGGGCCGCGCTCTCCTACCAGGAACAGCGCAACGAGGGCACCGCCGCCCCGCTCATCCTCCTGGCCGTTCTGTTCGGCTACCTGTTCCTCGTGGCGCAGTACGAGAGCTGGACGATTCCGATGCCGGTGATGCTTTCTATTTTCGTTGCGGTGCTTGGAGCGTTGCTGGGCTTGAAGTATTGGGGAATCTACGCTTCCGGAAAGCCCTATGCGCTTTCGATCTACGCGCAGCTGGGTCTGGTCTTGCTTGTCGGCCTTGCATCCAAGAACGCCATCCTGCTCGTGGAGTTCGCGAAGGACAAGCACGAGAACGAAGGCTTTTCGATAGTTGATGCGGCGGCGGCCGCCGCCGGCGAGCGTCTTCGCGCGCTTCTGATGACGGCGCTCACGACGCTTCTCGGCACTTTGCCGATGATGATAGCGACGGGCGCCGGCGCGTCCAGCCGCAACCATCTCGGCACGACCGAGTTCTGGGGAATGTTCGCGTCCGTCGCGTTCGGCATCCTGCTCGTGCCCGGTCTCTACGCGCTCTTCCAGACGTGGCGCGAGCGCATCAAGCGCGTGTTCGCATACATCTCTGTCGCGGGCGAACGTCGCCGCCAGCTGAAGGTGCGTGCGAAAGAGGCCGCCGGAAGATGATCGGCATCCATGCAGAACAGAATACGAATTAAAGGAATAACGAAGGACGACAAGACAATGGAAAAGAACAAGTTCGCAGTAGGCTGCGCCGCCGCAGGCGCAATGGGATTGTT
>JAFPNP010000256.1 GCA_017411125.1 Kiritimatiellia bacterium | reverse complement strand
GTGCGATCTGCCCTGCTCCGGCTTCGGTGGAAAAATGGTGATAGGAGCCCTTCGGCTTGACCGCCCCCGTGCGATCGCGATGCCATTTCCAGCGAGTGTAGACGAGAGTGTCGAACGGTTTTTCGCGAACAACCGGCGGCAACAGTCCTGCCAGATTCAGAAGAATGCGCCTGTATGCCGGATTCGCCATCGTGCCTTTTGCCGACGGGATAGCATAAGGCCCGACGAGCGTAATCGCCCCCATGCCTCGAGGATATTGCGCAATCGCGGTGGCGACGCGGCACTTGTCGGTGTCGGCAACACCAAGAAGGCACTTTGCGCCCGTGAGGTACATTCCGTAGCGCCCCGTCTCGGAAAACGGGAACACCGGCGCATCGAGGCGTCCTTCGGGAAAACCCGCGAAAAGCGCAGGACAATTCTTGAAGAAAACGCCGCCCTTGTCCGCCGTCGGCGCATTGAGGAGCCCGCCGTAGGAATGCCCCAGACGCGCGGCGAGAGCCTCGCTCCATTTGTCGGTGTGGCCGAGTACGACGACGTGCGTTCCGCGTGCGGCGGCAGAGAGCATGAACTCCACGTCGCCTTTAGAGAAGCCTGGCTCCAAGTGGCAGAAAATCACGTCGGGGGCTTCGCCGTCCGGATCGAACTCTGCCGCGTCGAATCCCCACTTCTTGAAGAGGGCAAGATGCTCCAGCGCTCCCCAGAAGCGTATGCGCCGCGTCTTGAGATTCGCCGGCGGCGTGACGTCAACCGTTCCCTGCGCCGGCGGCTGAGCCACGAGGCGGCAGAAGTCTGCGTAGCTTTCCAGGCCAGCTACGGGATGGCCGGCCAGATAGTCCTCGATTTCGGCCGCGAACGAACGCGGCGTTTCTTCTGCGCCGGCTGCGGGCGCGATGGCGGCAATGGCGGCAATGGCGGCGGCTATGCTTTTCATGACTTGCTCCTTTTTTTGATTTCCTCGAGCGCGGCGATTGCGGAAAACTGCGGACGCGCAGCGACGGTGCGCAGCTTGTCAAGCGACCTGTCCTTGAACGCTCGCTTCGCGGGATCCCACTCTATCGTGAGTCCGGGGTTGTTCATCGCGTGGTAGCCGAGTATGCACGAGATGGTGGAGCAGTTCGCCTCTTCCACGGTGATGTGCGTATCCGTGCGTGAACGCATTGCGAGCAGCCACGGCGTGTGGTGGTTGCGTTTCGTGTTGCGTACCACCTGCTTTTCCGGCTCCCCGGAGATCAGTTCCTTGCGGCTCGCTTCGCAGGCGCGCCAGAAATTGGCTTTGGGCCTGTATGCGGTGTCGATGCGGCGGTCGGGCGGGATCGCGGTCGTCGTCTGGCTGACCCAGATCCAGTCGTCTTTTTCGCCGAAGAAGCGGACGCCGCGCGGAATGCCGGAATACCGCGACGTGCCGCACGTCAGTTCGACGCCGTTTGCGTATTTGTATGCCAGGCTGCAATTGTCGTGGACGTTGAATAGTCGCCCGCGCAGGAACTCGACGTGCTCGGCCTTGACGGAAACCGGCCCTGCATTGCCCATGCCCCACTGCGCAATGTCCATGTTGTGCGTGCCCCATCCGCAGATGTTGCCCATGCAATAGTCCTGTATTTGCAGCCAGCCGTTGTTGCAGTAGCGGTTGCCGCGCCCGACGAGCGGCAGACTGCCGTTCGGCTCGCGGATGCGCCAGTGCGTGCGCAGCTGCGAATAGCGCACGTCTGCGCGGGCGGGGCCGAGCCAGAGGTCGAAATCGAAATCGGACGGATCCGGCGCGTGCTCGTACAGCGGCGCGTTCCCTTCGCTGGACGGATCGTTGTCAGGAATCCCAACGTCGATGCGCGAAAGCTTGCCGAGACGTCCGCTGATCACATATTCTACGCCTTTCCTGATCGGCCCTCCGAAACCGCTGTCCGTGCGCGACTGCGTGCCGATGTGGAACACGCGCCCGGTGAGACGCACGGCTTCGCGGATCGCCTCGCTCTCGTCGATCGAGAACGCCATGGGCTTCTGCACGTAGATGTCTTTGCCTTTGAGGCAGGCCTCGACCGCCATGCGGGCGTGCCAGTGGTCGGGCGTGCAGATCATCACTCCGTCGATGCCGGGGTCGTCCAGCACTTTTCGGTAGTCCATCTCCATTTTGACGTGATCGGCATTGGTTTTGTAGTAGGAGTACTGTCTCTTGGCCAGTTCCTTGAAATAGGGCAGCCTTTCCGAGTCCACGTCGCATATGGTGGTGAGCATTGCGATGTCGTGGTTGGCGGCGAGCCCGTACATGTCGAACGTGGCGGCCACCCGCCCGCATCCAAGGATTGCGATCTGCACCTTGTTGCTGGGTGCGTTGGCACCGAACACGCTCGCTGGCACCAACGCGGGCGCGGCGCCTGCCGCAAGAGCCGCCTTCAAGAAGCTTCTTCTTCCGTGATTAGCCATTTATCCGTCTCCGATTTGTCGTTTGCAGTTCGCCTTCCAAGTCCGAGCGGATTGTATTATATCAGAAAACCGGCAAGTACGCCTGTCAATGCGCCATTGTTCCAGATATTACGGGATAGTGATAAGGGTGGACAAAAAAGGCGCATTTGCGTCAGGGGGATTTTGATATAATATGCACGCGAAAGACGAAGCCGACCGAATGAGAGCAAACGAAAACCAGATTGTCGTCTATCAGCCGAACGAGACCGTCCGGCTGGATGTTCGTCTTGAAAACGAGACGGTGTGGCTCAACCGTCATCAGATGTCCCAGCTCTTTGGACGTGACATTAAGACCATCGGCAAGCATATCGCAAATGCTTTGTTCGAAGAACTTGCCTGTGTTCCAGTTGTCGCAAAATTTGCGACAACTGCCGCAGATGGGAAAGTCTATCAGGTTGAATATTACAATCTGGACGTGATCTTATCTGTTGGCTATCGTGTAAAATCTGCGCAGGGCATATTGTTTCGCCGGTGGGCCAATGCCGTACTCAAGGAATACTTGCTTCGCGGATATTCTGTCAACACGCGCTTGAGCCAACTCGAAGACAAGGTGGACCGCCGACTTGCCAAGCATGACGAGCGTATCGCCACGCTTGAGCAGAAGGTCGATTTCTTCGTGCAGACGCAGACGCCGCCACTCCAGGGCGTGTTCTACGACGGGCAGTTGTGGGATGCGCGGGCACTGG
>JAFPNP010000255.1 GCA_017411125.1 Kiritimatiellia bacterium | reverse complement strand
GACTTCGCGGCGGGCGGCGCTTCGCTCACCGACACCGACTTCGGACTCGTGGGCAGCGCGTTCACGCTGGTGTTCGGCCTCGTGCTGCCGCTTGGCGGGTTCCTGGCCGATTTCCTCAGCCGCAAATGGATGATAGTGTGCGGAGCGACGCTGTTTTCCGCCGGCATACTGTCGTCCGGCTTCGTCGCGGGACTTGGGGCGCTCGTGCTCGCCTACGGCGTGGTGAACGCGGCAGGGCAGGCGCTCATGCCGCCGTCCAACTCGTCGCTCATCGGCCAGTTCCACGTCGAGACGCGCGCGACGGCGTTCTCCATCTACCAGATCGTGTTCTACGCCGGCATCGTGGTGTGCAGCGCGGTTTCCGGAATGCTAGCCGACCTCGGCGAGGGTGGCTGGCGCAAAGCGTTCATCCTCTTCGGCGCGATAGGCGTCGCGTGGTCCGTCGCAATCGCATTCCTGCTGCGCAACACGCCGCAGCCGAAGTCCGCGTCCGGCGCGGAAGAGAAAGCGTCGCTGAAGGAGGCCGCCGCCGCTTTCGTCGGCAAGCCGTCCGCGCTGCTGCTCATGGCGGGCGTCGGCGCGTACCTCTACGCGAAGTACGCGTTCAACCTGTGGATCGTAGACTACATGCGCCGCTCGTTCGGCGATGCGATCACACTCAAAGAGGCCGCGTTCCACGCGGTGTTCTGGTTCTGCCTCGGCTCGACCGTGGGCGTGGCCGCCGCAGGACGCATTTCGGACCGCATCGCCGCAAAGAACGCGAAAATCCGCTTCGACATGAACATCGCCGGACTTGCTCTTTTCATCCCCGGGCTTCTGCTCTCCGCATACGCGCCGAACGCCACGCTTTGCATCGCCGGCACGGGCGTCGCGGGCTTTGCTGCCGGAGTGTACGACTCCAACTTCTACGCCTCGCTCTTCGAGGTGGTGCGTCCGCGCTACCGCGCCGCCGCCGTCGGCATATTCGGATGCGGCGGCGCGATCGTCGGCGCGATCGGGCCGGCGGCGGTCGGCTGGACGTCCACGCACTTCTCCATGGCGACGGGCATCGCCTCGCTCGCGGCCATCGCGTTCGCCGGGGCGCTCGCGATACTCGCCGCCCGGATGTTCTTCTTCGACAAAGACAAGGAAAAGGAATAAGCAAAATGCCATCTCTAGCAGACATGCGCACAAAGGCCAAGGAAGCCGGCCTCATGAAACTCGACAAGCTCATCGCCAAGCGCCAGAGCGTGCCGACGAACACGTTCCCGGTCCCCGTGAAGGAACTGTGCGAACGCTTCGAGAAGCTGTACACCGGATGCGTCAACGACGTGATGCGCGAAGCGTGCCTCCTCGACCAGAACCTGCCGCACGAAATCATGCCGCTTCGCGACGAAATGGTCGTCTGCGGCGAGGCCTTCACCGTCAAGAGCGCGCCCAACTGCATGATCGAAGGCGAAATGACGTTCCGCGCACAGATGCTCGACGACTTCAAGCCGGACGGCGTGGTCGTCTGGGACACGTCGAACGACGTGGAAGCCTCACTCTGGGGCGGCGTCATGACGGCGACGGCGATCACGAAAGGCATCCGCGGCGCCGTCATCGCGGGCGGCATCCGCGACACGAAACAGATCCTCGAGCAGAACTTCCCGATATTCTACAAGTACCGCGTCTCGAACGGTTCGCTCGGCCGCTGCATGATCACGCACTACCAGGTGCCGGTCAAGATCGGCAAGGTCACGGTGCGCCCGGGCGACATAATCATGGGCGACATCGACGGCGTGATCTGCATCCCGCGCGAAATCGCCTACGAAGTTCTCCTTCGCGCCGAAGGCATCGAGCGCAACGAAACGGACATCTTCTCATGGGTCCGCCAAGGCGACACGATCAGCGAAATCATCGACAAAGGCGGCTATTTCTGACATATGGCATACAGGGCGCGGCCTCTCGCCGCGCCCTGTATGTTTTGGCAATGCCTTGAGCCAAATCAGAACCTGCTTTCAAAATTGGCTTTCTTCTTCTGGCTGGCTTTCTTCGCCTCTTTCTTCAAGGTCGCCTTGCTGACGCGGCGGACAATGTAGTTGTGCTCGTCCAGGTCGAGATCGTCGAGTTCAAATTCTCCGCCTTCGACTGGAACGGCTTTTGATATCTGCGGGCCGGTCATCGTAATGGTAACGCGGCCGACTTCGTCCCCGTCATATCCAAGAAACGCGCCAGTGTCCTTGTCGATCAACGGCTCGTCGGCTTCAAGCACGTCAAACACGTCTTCTTCCTGGACTTCCTCGTTTGTCATGTTGACGGTGACGCTCTTCTTGCCGACCCTGACGATCTTTGCCGGATATGCGACGTCGCGAAGCGCATCGGCGGCCAAATGGCATGCCTCGTCGATGGCGTCGCGCATTCCCTGCCCGGTAGACGACTTGAAGTTCTCGGTCTGCGTCGCCTTGTCGACCCCGTATCCGATCGCCGACTTCTGGGTAAGGATCTTCCCTGTCTCGCCGTTGGTGATCTTGATCTGGAGTTCGACCTTGTACTTGGCAACGGCCGAAGCGACGCCCTCCGCGCTGCCGCCGGCCGTGTCGGTGCCGCAATACAGAACCGTTCCGTAGACGACGTACGATGCGGCCTTCATCTTGCCGGATTCCGGCGCGTCGGCGTCTTCTCCGTTTGTAATCCCGGCAGCGGCAAGGTTCTGCTCGCTCATCGCGGCCTTCAACTGTTCGCGTTCGACAACCTCGAATTTGCGAGCGCCCACGATGCATTGCTGCACACGGGAACGAATCGTGTTGAACTTGTCATCCGGAGCATCGCTCTTGTTTTCGAACTTGTTGATGGCGACGAACATGCGCGTAGCCTCGGGGGCTTTGTTTTTCTTGCCCTTCTTCGCCTTCGTCTTTTTCTTCGGCGCCACCTCCTCGGTTTCCTCTCCGTCGTCCTTCGCATACGCCGTGGAGGCTGCGCAGGACAACGCCATGAATCCCATGAGGGACAGTTTCATCAGTGTCTTCGTACTCATTTTTCGTTTCCTTTCGGTTTGTTTGTTTTTGACTCGATCAAAGATCGTCAAAGTCTTTCGGTATGAACGGGGACTCCACGATGCGGAACGCGCCGTCGGGCTGGCGCTCGGCAATTGCCGTCACGATACGGTGCCTCGCCCTGGTGAACTTGAATATGAGTTCAAGCTTCACGCCTTCCTGGTCGTGGTTGCGCGTCTTGGCGGATCCAATGATGTTCTCGTCGTACAGACCGCCGTTCAACTCCGCGTCGGACTCGAACAGCTTGCCGAACTTCTTCAAGGACACCTTTTTGCGATATTCCGGAGACATCGCCCACCAGAGGCGTTCATAGTCCTTTACCTTCCACGCCTTGCAGAAGTACCGCACGAGCCGCCTCGGTTCTGCGGCCTCCTCTGCCGGCGGTTCCGGAGGAGGAGGAGGCTCCTCCGGTTTCACCTCCGCCGTCGCCGCCGACGGAATCTCGGGCACCGCGACCGGAGCTGGAGACGGAGGCGGAACAACCACGGCGGGAGCCACGACCGGCGTGACGACAACGGAAGGTACAATCACCGTCGGCGTGGCAACTGTCGGCGCCTGTGCCGGCACGGCAACTGTCGGCGCCGGTTTGTCCAGACGCTTTTTCTTTCTGCGACGCACGACCACTTCCTCCCATTCGTCGTCGTCAGTCGGATCGGTCGCCGCAGGGCAGACCGTTCCGGCAAGCAACATGGCCGCGCAAAGCGGCAACATCCACGCCTTGACGTTCATGACGCACCTCTTTCAGGCTACCGCCCCAACGTCTCGCCAAACCCGGACGATTCTATAAGCGAACTGCCCCATCCCCTTGTCTGCTCGATCACGCGCACGTACACGCCCTTGCGGACATTGGTCTTGTCGGCATTCTCGACTTCCACCCATGCAGTGTTAGCCTCGACGCGCTTGACTTCGCCCATCGCGATGTCGTTCATGTCCCGCTTCGCGCCACCGACGTCGGAGTTGTCGATTATTTCGTAGAAGCACACTTTGGCGCCCTCGACGACGCCATAGTTCTTTCCAATGGATATGCGCGCCGCCGCACCGTCGCCCCTTGTCTGGAGTACGCGCGCAGGGGGCGCGTACTTTACGGCGATCTTTGCGCAGAAATCTCTGGCTGCGATTTCGGCGGCGCGGTTCAGCGCGGCGCCCAGGTCGAACTGCGAATTGGCGGAGCGCGTGGGCGGTTTTATGGACTCCGTCATTATCACGCGCTGCGTGGCCTTGCTGATCCACTTGAAGTCAAACACGACCTCGAACGAATATATCGGGCCGTTCTGCTGGACGACCAGCGAGGCAATGCGGGCCACGACCACGAAATCCGACTCCACGCCGCTCACATCGATTTCCGTGGGATCGGCGGCAGAAGCCGCCGCGTCTTTTATCAAAGCCGCCTGGCTTTTGCGGTCGACCACCTCGAAGAAAGAAAACCCGGCGAGTTTTGCGTTGAGCGAACTGTCCAGCGCTTCGGCCATCTGTTCGTATCCCTTGTATCCGCCAACCGAAGTGACGACCGCCACTTTGGCCTTTGATTCCTGGGTCGTCAACGTCTTTGGCGCACCTGCGTCAATATATACCGCCGTGTCTTTCTGCCCAACAGGCATCGACTCCGGGTTGAAAGCGCATCCGGCAAGCATCGCCGCGATGCCAATAGCTGCACCAATTGCTGTTGTCTGTTTCATCATGTCTCTTTCCGCAATGCCCTGTATGATGGCGCAGATCCAAAACCGGGCCAGCCTTGTATCCACGGCCCGCCGCATCGGGTTGCGGGATACAAAAGCGAACACCTCTCTTTCGTATCCCTGGTGAGGCCGTGAGATTGCCGTGATGGAAATACTAAGAGAGGAAGTGCCATGCACTTACCTTGCAAAGTATCGTCCATCTTGAAATTTCTCACGTTTCACCAGACGACCGCTTGCAGCGGTGCAAATTGAATTGCCACGTCCGAAGGGTGGAAAGGGATGTCGGCCCTCTTGCGTGGCTTGACGCTCCCAATCAGTTCTCCGAACTATGTCCGTTCCGTCTTCAAACAATCATTGACCGCCTTTCCAACGGAACGGCAATAGTTTACCATACCCCCCAATGCAATGCAAGCGGGAATTTTTCGCCATACGGCAACAAATATGGTGCGTTGAGGACAACGCACCTTGTCATGGCAGGGCGGCTTATCCTTAAACCGCCGCGCCCTATCAGGTTGAAAAGCGCGAAACTTTTCAACCTTTCCACTTCACGGCTTCCGCAACGCCGGCCTTGAACTGGCGCGTTTTGCCGTTGAAGGCAAGTCCGACCGCCCAGACGGGCTTGCCGGCGGCGCGGTACGGCGCGGCGTACTTCCGCCGCTGCATCTGCGTCATTGCAACCTTCGGCGGCTTGTCCACCTTCAGCTCGAAGATGTACGTGCCGCAAGGGTGGTCGGCCACGATGTCCGTGCGCCCGCCCGCATGCGACACCTCCTGCTCCACGCGGAAGCCCTGCCCCTGCAAAAGAAACTTCAGGCACCGCGCGTAGGAAAGCTCGTGCACCTTCCCTTCCGTAGTCCCATACACCGCGCCCGCGTAGAGCGCAGCAAGGCCGTCGAAAAACTTGTCCCACTGCGCAAGGCAGAGCGTCACGCCGATAGACGCCGCCCAGCGCACGTCCTTGTCCGCCACGAGGCCCGACATCAGCGCCGCAAGATCCTGCCGCACCTCCTCGTCGGGGACGCGCAATGTGAAGAGGCCATTCTCGTAATTCGCGATCGTGAGGTATCCCGTTTGGTAGAGCATCCCCTTCGCAGGCAAGGATCTCAGGTCGGACACGTCCAATTCGGCCTTTGCCACGCTGCCCGGCTCGTCGATGTCAACCGCCAACACGTCACCGCGCTTCAGGAAGTTCATCAGGAAAGACGCCTTCCCCGTCTCCGCCCAATATAATTCGAACTGCGGCGGACGATTGGCCATCGTAAGATTGATCGAGACGGGATTGTACACATTCTCCCCTCTGAAACGCCAGAAGCGATAACCGTTGTAGAGGCGCTTGATTTTGTCACGGTACGCCTTGGCGGAAAGTCCCATCACCTTGCGGTGCGCCTCCATGTGCTCGGAGAAGCAGCGGTCGAGTTCATTCTCGGCATAGCCAAGCATGGATGCATAGTCGTCGTCAAAGGATATGTCGACGAGGGACGAAAGCGCGGAGAAAATCGAAAGCTTCGTGAATTTCGAAACGCCCGTGACCATCAGAAAGCGGATCTTGCCGGAGCGGTCCTTCATCTGGCGGTAGATGGGCGCCAGAGCGTCGCGCACCCTTTCCGCGTCGTCGACGTTTTTGAGAGCCTGCGCAACCGGATCGTCGTACTCGTCGATCAGGATGACGGGCGGCGCACCCTTCGCGGCAAGCGTGTCTATGGCCTCTCCAAAATTTATATGTGGCGGCTGCTTGTCGTCATATCCAACACCAGCTCCTGCAAGCGCGGCTTTCATGGTATTCGGAAGACCTTGCTCAAAAGCCTTGAAGTCGCTGGCTGCGCACATTCCCATGTTGAGGTGGATGACTGGATGTTTCTTCTTCCAGTCCCACTTGAGCTTCATTATGTCGAGGCCCTTGAAGAGTTCCTTTCGGCCCTCGAACATGGCCTTCAGCGTGGAAATCATCAGCGACTTGCCAAACCTGCGCGGACGCGCGAGAAAGAACAACTTCCTTCCCGCCGCCGTCGCGAGACGATGCAGCCACGCGGTCTTGTCTACATACAAATAGCCCTCGCGGCGAATCTCGCCGAAGTCGTTTGAATCTATGCTCACCGTCTGCATGGCACACATTATATAACAATCCGCGCCCCGCCGTCAAGCAGAGCGCGGATAATCCGTATGCGTACAGAGTTTGCGGCGCATGGCAGTGCGCACCTGCGGATAAAGCAGCTATCATTCGCCCATCTTGACCACCACCGGACCAAGCAGGCCGGACGGCGACAGTTTTCCTTTTCTGCCGTTGCGATTGGCGATTTCGATGTTCGTCTGCGTGTAGACCTTGCCGCCGGCATTCAACTGATCGCCCAGCACGCGATTGTGCCAGGAATTGACTACTTTCACCTCAAGGACGTTTTCGCCGTCCGCAAGCGCCTCCGTCGCATCCAATCCAAACGGCTTCGTCCAGACCGTTCCGAGATCCTTGCCGTTCAGCCGGACCGTCGCAATGCCGACGTCCAGCACTTCGCCCAGTTCCAGCCGGCAGCGCGCCCCGCCGCGTCTGGAGAACCTGAAACGCTTTGAGTAAATTGCCGCGCCAGAATAGTACTTTATTCCTGCGACAGTCGATTTCGTCCAGTCGGAAAGCTCCGGGAACACGACTTCG
>JAFPNP010000254.1 GCA_017411125.1 Kiritimatiellia bacterium | reverse complement strand
TTTCTTTGTGTTCAAATCGGGCGTTGCGGTATGCGGAGAAATTGTATATACTTGTGGACATTCCGCGCCGGATAGTTCAATAGGAGCGGATTGCAAATCAGGAGAAGTGCATGAACGGTAGATTGCTTGTCAACATTGTACGATGCGGCGTGGCGCTGGCATCGGTTCTTTTCGCGCGTGGCGCGGCGGCCGATCCGCTGTCGCTCTGGAACGACGACGCGCCCTCGAAACGCGCGATCGAAGGGTACGTGCGCGACGTGACGGATGAGAAATCGCCCGACTTCATCCCGAACGAGCGGCGCATCGCCGTGTTCGATCTCGACGGCACGCTGTTCTGCGAGACCGATCCGACGTATTTTGATTGGCTGTTGTTCGAGAGGCGGGTTCTTGACGATCCCGGTTTCGCCGCAACGGCGGAGCAGCGGGAACTTGCCCGCGCTGCGCGGGATTTCGGCAGAAATCCGCCTTTGGGAAAGGAGCGCGAGCGCATTGTTGCCGAGGCGTATCGCGGCATGACGCTCGCCGGTTTCGACGCGTATGTCAGGTGGTTCGCGGCTGAACCGCAGCCGGGTTATGTGGGAATGAAACGAGGCGACATGTTCTACACGCCTATGGTGCAGCTCGTGGAGCATTTGACGAAGAAAGGTTTCGCCGTGTACGTGGTGAGCGGATCGGACAGGTTTCTCGTCCGCGCCCTGATACGCGGAAAGCTTCCCGTCCCTCCTTGGCGGGTCATCGGATCGGACAGCTCCGTAATTGCCAAGGCGCAGCGTACAGAAGACGGTCTGGATTACGTTTTCAAGACGAACGACGTGCCGGTGCTCGCGGGCAGGTCTGTGGTGAAGAACCTGCAGATGAACAAGGTCGCGGCGATAATCCGCGAAATCGGGGTGCAGCCTGTCCTATCGTTCGGCAACAGCTCGACGGATGCAAGCATGGCCAACTACACGATCGGAGCGAATCCGCACAAGGCGCTGGCGTTTATGCTTCTGTGCGACGACACGGAACGCGAAAACGGAAACTTAGCGCGCGCGGAGAAAATGAGGCGGTCGTGCGGCGAGAACGGATGGATTCCTGTTTCGATGCGGAACGACTGGAAAACGATCTACGGCTCTTCGGCATCGCGCTTCTCCGGTTCGCGGCGTCGCAACCGCACCCCGTGAACAAAATCGTCGATCCGGTGTATCTTTGGCTGTTTTATATCTATTTCAGGTGTTTTGTGCTATTTTCATGCCATGGCAGGGGTGGAGGAGGCTAATGCCGCAGCGCTTGGCCGCCCTATCTACGATTGTGTCCCTTAGGGTTCATAATTCCCCGCTCTAGGGTTTATAATTCCCCCCAACAGGGCCATGCTTTTTTCCCCATACTGTCTTCCCGGCGCGGTATGCTTGACACGAAGATGAGAAATGATGTAAAATACGCCGCGTGTAGAGAGGATGCGCATGTAAAAACCCCGATGGAAACCAAACTTATGAAAAACAGTTCGATTGCAAAGACGGCGGCGGCGTTGTTTGCCGCGTGCATTGCGCAGAGTGCCGCAGCCGTGGAGTTCATCAACCCGGCCCGATACAATCCCACGTGGGAGAGCGCGAAGCCCGGCGCATCGTACAGCACGGACCTCCCGACCGCCGCGCTTCTTGGCAACGGTTCGCTCGGCGCGGTAAACGGCGGCGACTCCAACCACAAGAAGTTCGTGCTGACTCGCGGCGACTTGTGGAGTTGTGGCGACTTTACGTGCGGAAATGTGGACAGAAACATACGCCCCATTTCGTTTGTCGATGTGCATATCGTCCCCGACAAGGACTCCGTCAAATCCACCGACACCATCGATCTGCCCACCGCGACGCTTCGCACTGAGGGCGGTTTCGGCAAGGGCAAGGTGAAGGTAGTCAGTTTCGTTTCCGCAAACGAAGACGTGTTCGTGATCGCCGGCGTGTCGGACGCGGATGACGAATGGACCGTCAATCTCGTCGCGCACGACGAGAGGAAATCCTTCCCGATCGAGGCTGGAGTTTCCGCAGACGGCCTCTGGGTGCGGCGTTCCACGCTGAACTTGCTGCCCAAGGGCGACAGGCGCGGCTGGACGACGAATGCAGTCGCAGCTCTTACCGTTCTTGGCGCGGAACTGGGCAACAGCAATTGTCCAAACAGATGGCAGGCATCGGCCACCGTCAAGTTGAAGGCCGGCAAGCCGTTCGCTTTCATAGTGTGCGGCGATCCCGCTCGCCGTTTCACGTGGGACGAACTTGGCAAAATCAGGGCCGAGCACGAAGCGTGGTGGAGAGAATGGTGGGATCGCAGCCGGATCGCCCTCGGCGACGAGGAACTTGAACGTTTCTATTTTGGGCAAGTGTATTTGCTCGGTTCGGCAGTGCGGAAGGGCAAGTTCCCGCCCGGTCTTTACGGCATCTGGGTCACGACCGACAATGCGAAGTGGCACAACGATTTCCACATGAACTACAATTACGTGGGGACGTATTATGGATGCTTCGCAGCGAACAGGTGCGACGCCGCATACAACATGCCGGATCCGCTGATAGATTATCTTCCGCAGGCCATCCGCAACGCGAAGGAGGTACTGCCGCGTCTCGACCGGTGTAAAGGACATTCGTACAAGAATACGCGCGCTTATCTGGACAGCCGTCCGGACTTGGCGAACGGCATCGAAGACGCCGCGTTCTATCCTGTCGCGCTCGGGCCGTGGGGTACGAGCGCGGAAGGGCACGACAGCCATTGGAGCCAGGTATCCGACGGCGCATTCCAGTGCGCGGTGATGTGTACGCA
>JAFPNP010000253.1 GCA_017411125.1 Kiritimatiellia bacterium | reverse complement strand
GCTGCCGCCGCGCGCGAACTTGCGCGCGAGGTCCATGTACGCGCCCTGCTCGCCTTTCTCCGCGTTCGGCGGCATGATCACGCCCACGGGCGGGATGCCGAAGCGGTCCAGCCACACGCCGTAGCGCTTCGCGCCGAGCGCGGCCCGGATGAAGATGGGGAGCGCCGCGTGGTCCGCGTGGCGCGTGCACGCGAGGGAGACGAGCGCTCCCGGCGGAATCGCCTGGAACGTGCCCTCGTCGCGCGAGGCGTCCGCGTTCCAGTACCAGATCCCCGTCTGGCGGTCGAAGGCGAAGTTCCACAGGTCGAGGTGGCGGAAGCCGGCGAGCGTGCCGTCCGCGTTCCAGAGGGGGAGCGCGTGCGCCGCGCCCCGGAAGAACGCGCCGGCGAGGTGCCCGGCGAGCTCCGCCACGTCGTCCTCCACCGCGCCGAACTCGGCGAGGAGGGCGGCGCGCTGCTCGTCGGCGAGCGCCTGGTCGAAGCCGCGCGCGCGCCCGGCGTCGGCGGTGCGGACGAGCCAGCCGCACTCGCTCGCCGCGCTCTCGCGCATGTCGCAGCAGGCGAGGAGCGCGGGCTCCACGCCCTCGATCTCGTTGTAGAGCCAGGCGAGGTCGGCGTAGACGCCGTCGCGCGCGTCGTCGAATATCTGCCCCAGCCGCCATTCGTCCACGCCCCGGAGCGGGTTGATGCGCTCGAGCTCCAGCGCCTCCGGCGACTTCTCGAACAGCTCCGCGCCGTGCCCGCCGAGCGTCCACGCGTTGAAGCGGAGGCGCGGCAGCGCCTTTGCAACACCGCTGAAAAGGTTTTTCAGGGAAAGTGCCATCAGTCAAGCCTCCTCGATGTTGCCTCGTCGCGGACGCCGATCATGCCTCCGCAGCCCCGCGTCCACGCGCCCCAGTTGCCGGTTCCCGGCGCGACCGCCTCCGGCGCGAAGGTCCAGGCGCCGCTTGCCGCCGCCCGGATGCAGAGCGCGAGCGCGGCGGCGCGGTCCGAGTGGCCGTCGGCGTTGCGCGGCGCGGAGTACGTCACGTTCCCGCCCGTCGATACGAGCCGCTGCACCGCGTGGAGGTCTTCGCGCAGATCGCGCGAGACCGGGATCCGCACGCTCCGCTCCTCGAATCTCCGCCGCATGAGGCCGTACATCTCGCCCTTCGTCTGCACGTTGAACACGACGCCTTCGAACTTGCCGCCGCCCTTGCGCGCGGCCTCCTCCGCCAGCATCGCGCCGATGCCCGTGGAGTCGATGCACACCCTCTGCACGCGGCTTGCAGACGCCTTGGAAAGCAGAACCTCCAGCTGGTCGTTGAACGGCATCCGCTTCAGCTCCGCCACGTCCACGACCGCGAGCACGTCGCCGAGCTTCGCCGCCGTCACGATGACGGACAGATCCTTCGAGCGGCCCACGTCCATGCCGACGTAGAGCGGGGACGCGCCGTCGTCCTTGATGCTTTCGCTCTCGCACTTGCCGATCATCTCGTAGGGCAGCAGCACGGAAGTGTTGTCGATGAACTCGCACATGTACTCCTGCGCCCAGATGTCGGGGTCGTCCACGCCGCGCTTGAGCTGCTCGACGTCCACCTTGAGGCCCATGCGCACGGCGTCCTCGATCGTCACCTTGTGGCACGAGTAGTCGGCGTTGTGCTCCCAGAGGTCGGCGAACTTGTTCCCGCGCCCCTTGGGGGTGGAGACGATGCGCAGCTTCTTCAGTCCGCCGATGACCACGGGCGAGTTGTCGCCGGTCTCTATCTCATGCCCTCAACACAATACCCCTGCATCCACAATATCCCGCGTACGCATTTGCCCACACGCGGCCATGGCCGCGAAAAGAAGTCGCGTCTGCAGATCATCGGGAATTCGATGTCTTTGCCATCATCGTCGCGGACGCATGCGATTCTTAGAACAATGAATTCATCTATATCAAACCGCTCCTTGTCAATTCCCCGAATCGTGGACTGGTACTCGCAATTGTCGGGCTGCGCCCCTCTGCGACTCACGCATGCGACCAGATCGCGCATGTCAATCGTCATGGGCTTGACGTTGCCGTTGGCGTCTCGCCTGGCTTTCCATCCTGCCTTCCGCTCGAACTCCTCCGTTTGTTCCGCAGTCAATTTCATCTTCGGGCTGTCCAACATCTCGACAAAGTAGGCAAAGGCCGCCAGCTTGAACGTGTACGTCTCGCCAATCCGGTAGTCGAGCTTCTTTGCCGCATAGCGAGTGTCAAAGAACACCATCTGGCGCGTACCTTCCAAGACCGTTCCCTCGAGCGTGGCCTCCATCCCGTTCGCCCATTCGTGAATGGCCGTCAACGTGACGTCAATATCCGTGCCTTTGTCGTAAACGGGATACCAGGAACAGATGTTTATGTCTTCTTCCGTCTGTGAGGCCCTTGCAAGAAACTGGATTGCGAGAGGGAAATTGTCACGTGTGTTCTCTTTCCCTGCACGCATTCCAATGACATTGGCTTCGAGCAACTGTCCTTCGGAATTACGCACCGGCACTTTCGGCGAAACGAAAACCGTGTCCTGCATTTGGGACAGCACCTCCAGTTTCCCGGACACAAGATACTGAACGCTGTCCCGGGTGCAAACGCAGTCGAAATGCCGCTGGTGCGTCTGATATGGATCAAACGGTCTGGCGAGGTCTTCCATTGTCTATGCCTTTCGCTCCGTCAGTTTCGCATACAGCCTGAATAGGCGGGCGACGATTTCGGGTTCGGGCGTGTCGGGGGCGAGGCCGTAGGCCGCCAGCACGGCGCGGTCGTTCGCTGCGTGCGCGGCGCGGAGGTCGGGCGGCATCGTCAGAGGGTCGTAGAGGTCGGCGAGCGACGCGTCGGGGTAGTTGGCGCGCGCGTCGAGGATGGCCTGCGCCGTGGAAGAGATGGCGGCGCAGAGATCATGGGACATATGCGACTGATGGGACGAATGGGACGCGCCGTCGACAGTTGCAGTCGTCCCTGTCGCATCCGTCCCAGTCGTCCCATTGGTCCCATTATGCCCCTCCGGCCACGGGAAGTTGTTGTACACGATCGCCGCCGAATAGCGGTAGTCGCTTTTCAGCCGCCCGGCCACCGTGCGCATCCACGCCATGTGAACGGACGAGGTGAGCACGCCGAAGTGGCAGAGCGTCGCGCCGGGGACGATGAGGCAAAGATCGCTGGCGATGACATCGGCCGGCATGAACGACATCGGCACGTATTCGCGCCGTTCGGAAGAAACTTTTGGTATGAGCAGATATTTTCCGTTTTCCGGCTGGCGGATTTCGCCGAAGAGAGTGGGCGTTGCGGCGAGTTTGCGCGTGGCGGCGCGGTTCGAGGCGAGGCGCAACTCGCGTACCTTGGCAACCGCCTCCATGACGGGCGGCACGGCGCGGATCGCGGCGGGCGAAACGCCCTTGAGCCACAGGCACCAGCGCGAAATGGCGTTGATGGATTCGTGCGAGCCGACGATGCGGCGGAAGAGCGGCTCGGCGGCGGGGTGGCGGGCGAGGATTTCGGCGCGGCGTTCGTCGGACCAGTTGGAAAGAAATCCGCCGTCGTTCGGCATGGAGCCGAAGACGAGCGGAAGCGGTGCTGAGATTGCGGTGCGCCGCGCCTCTATCCACACGTCTTGCGCGTCGATGAGATAGGCGTTGATATGCGCGGCGGGGATGGCTTTGCCGTTGTCGAAGATGGTTTTGGGAGGGCCGGGCTCTGTCCCGGCCATGGCCGGCACGGAGCCCGGCCCTCCCGCGTGGAACCCGACGATGACGCAATGGACGTGCGCCTTTTCGCTTGCAATCGCCTCGTTGTCCCAGCGGAAGGTGCGGTGCGCGAAGTCGATTTCAAGTCCCTGCGCGAAGAGAGGCTTCCAGAGGCTGGCGACCGCGCCGCCCTGGCAGATGGAGTTGGTGGAGACGAAGGCGCAGCGTGTTCGCGGCGCGTCGGGCGGCGGCGGCGCGTTGAGGACAACGCGCCCTACCATGTCGGCCGCCTTCTTGTACCACGCGGTCACGTAGTCGAGGTCGCCGACGCCTCGCCAGTCTTTTCCGAACACGGAAAGCATGTCGTCCTTCTGCGGCTTCCCCATCCATCTTGCTCCGCTGAACGGCGGATTGCCCATTATGTAGTCGAAATGGTTTTTCGCGAAAGCCCTCTTGACCGCCGACGCAAAATTTAGTACCCTATCCGCAGCGCTCGGGTCGAGGCCCTGTCTCTTTGAGATGGAGTCAGTTATTCCCCGGGCGTCGTTGTTTTCCACGGAAACAGCCTCGACAGAGTACGTGACGTTTGCATCGTCGCCCGGATAGACCTTCGACGTTATTTTTGCTACATACGGCGTTCCGGCAAAGCTGAAACACACACCGTGCTTTGCATAGCGCAAGATGTCGACAGAACCATTCCTGGGTTTCTCGTCCCAGAGAAAAGTGGATGCCGCACACAACTTTTCAACGGCGGCGACCGCCGCCCAATGCACGGGACGTGCAACGGACTGGTCGCGCGCCTTGTCGCTCAAGGCCTTGAATATCTGCTTCGTGAAGCGGAATCTTTCCCCGGCGGCATTGAGGACTTCGACCTTGCGGTCTTTCAGTTCGGAGAGATGCGCCTTTGCGTCTTTAAAAGGGACATGGTCTGAGACGGAAACTACTGCGATGTCAGGATCGGGAAAGCCGACTCTTCCCCAGTCCATGCGGAGGGCGTTGCCCTCGGCGATGTTGGCGTAGTCGCGGAGCGGCAGGTAATCCGGCTCGCGGTGCAGGATCTCCGCCGTCTCGCGGAGCATCTGCGCTTCCGCGATCCAGAGCGCGGTCTTGGCGACGGCCACGGCGAAGTCGTTTATCTCGATTCCGAAGAACTGCGCGAGCGAGACCTTGACGGAAATGCCGAGGTCGAGTTCGCCCTGTCCCTGCTGGAGCGCGGCGATGATGCGGTTTTCGAGGCGGCGGAGGCAGATGTAGGTTTCCGTGAGGAAGTTGCCGGAGCCGCAGGCGGGGTCGAGGAAGGTGAGAGAGGCCAAAAGGGACTGAAGGGACAACAGGGACGAACGGGACTTTGCCGAAAGCTTCGCTTTCGTCGCTTCATCCACCCTGCACGTCAGATCGTCGAGGAAGAGCGGGTCGATGACCTTGTGGATGTTTTCGACGGAGGTGTAGACCATGCCGCCGGCGCGGCGCGTGGCGGGGTTGAGGGTCGATTCGAAAAGCGCGCCGAAGACGGTGGGCGTGATGTCGCGCCAGTCGAAGCGCGACGCGCCGGCGAGCAGTTTGCGCAGTTCTTCGGTGAGCGGCGGGATGTCGGTTTCGGCGGCGTTGCGGAAGAGCCCGCCGTTCGTGTACGGGAAGTCGCGGAGTTCGGGTTCGAGATAGGCGCTGCGCTTGTCCGGCGGGGTGTCGAGCGTCTGGAAAAGGCGCATCAGTCTTTCGCGCAGGAACGGCGCGGGGGTGGATTCGACGAGCCGCCGGAAGCAGTCCTTCGGGAAGATTCCGGCGTCCTCGGCGTAGAGGCAGAAGACGAGGCGGACGCACAGGCGGTTGAGGGCGGCGAGGCGGTCGGGAGGGCGGGCGTCCTCGCCCGCCGCGGCGCGTGGGGACACGCGCCCTCCCTCGTATTGCTCCAGCAGCGCGTCGTAGATATCGCCGACGATGCGGCCTGCCTGCACGGAGATTTCGAGTTCGCGGTCGACGGCCTTTTCCTTCGGGTCGACAAGGAAGGCGAGGCGGTGCGCCTCGTTCGGCAGGTCGCCGAGGCGCACCTTCATGGGCGGCGCAAGGGGTTTGGCGCGGTCGTAGACGCGGAACTCGTCGAAGTTGCACGTGACGATCCAGCGGGCCTTTTCGCCGAACGGGCGGGCGGCGTCGTATTCGGCGGCCTGTTCGTATGGGGTCAGTCCGCCGTGGCCCGGCTGCGGGGCGTCGAGGTTCACGCCGCGGGACTTGTGCTCGATCAGCACGCGCGTTTCGGGAATCCAGCCGTCGAGGAATTTGGTCGTGCCTTTCATCGGCACGGGAAGCTGGTACTGGACGCGGGAGGCGACATCCTCCATGCCCAGCACGTCGCCGAGAAGCGAGTTCCAGAACTGCTGGTCCTCGCCTTTTTCGCTGCCGCGTCGGAATGTCCAGTGTTCGACGAATTTCCGCGCGGCCTGTCTGCGGTTTTCCGTAGCCATCTGCCGATTCCTGTCTCCTTTGGCGGAAAGTATATCAAAATCCCGGCTCAGGGGAAAGAAGCGCGAAGGTCGGCGCGGGGGCTGGCCCTTTACCGGGGCCTTGATTTCATACTCGCCGTAATCTCATTTTCGCGCTGGTCGTGCTGCCGGACGTGCCGCCGGTCAGGGACATCAACACGATCGCATCCGCCACACCCGCCGAAGACTACCTGCGCAGCATTCTCAGTCGGTCCGGCAACCTCCGCAACGATACGGCAGGCGTCTGGTGGCTCGACCTGGCAGATTCCAGCCTCCAGTCCGTCTTTGCCATGCTCGACACCCACCGGCGCCGCCTCGTCCGCCGCCTCAACAATGCCACATCAGGCACGGTCCCGCTTGCCTTCAACATGGATGTCGGCTACGTCCTGATGGGCATCCAACTGGCCACCTGCCCCATCCCGTCCCCAACCATCCGCACCGTGCGAGTCAACGTTCAATGACTTTTCAACCCCAATTCAAACCCATTCAAACCCCGTTGAAACATCCCTCGACAGGGGGTTTTATTTTTCCCGAGACACATCCTTTTTCCCAACTCCACTAGATTCTTTCCCATTTCCCGCCCGGCGATACAATTTTGTTTTGGAAACAACGGAAACAACTTTCTTTCGCAACTTCCGTCCACGCGCAGCCTAACCCGGCTGCGCTCGTCTGCAAAACTTGGTTTAGGACGGGACGGCGCTCGTCCCTCCCGACAAATCCGTTGGCGAAGTTCAAG